>CAYSRL010000005.1:0-23328 GCA_964433515.1 uncultured Ruminococcus sp. | reverse complement strand
AGTGTTCTTACAGGAAACTGAAATCCTGTAAGAACACCTATACTGGTGCGGGTAAGAGGACTTGAACCTCCACCGAATTGCTCCGATATGAACCTGAATCATACGCGTCTGCCAGTTCCGCCATACCCGCATATTTTGTTTTCGTCCGCTCGGGACGAATTGCATTATACAGCAGGTGTGGGGGTTTGTCAAGGGGTTTTTTAAACTTTTTTGCAAAAAGTTAGTTTTGCGGATCTTTCGGTAAATACCCCTCAAATATAATGGTATCAAACGATACTTTGGCAGTCGTTTCCTCCGTTTTGTTTTGCACGGTCCAAGCCATTGTGGCGGGTCGGAACAACCGGCAAAAACGGAAAAAAGGATGGTCGGCATCGCTGAGTTGATAGGCGATAAAATCCGGGCGGCACAGAAAATTACCGCCGAGCGAGGAGAGCAACGGCGCCAGTTTCGTGTCTACGTGGTCGTCCTCGTTAAAGCGCTTGGACAGAACCCCTCGGATAACCTGAGGTGCATTCTTTTTAAACCACCGCATCATCAGAGGGTTGAAGGATTCCACGCAATAGCGTCCTTTGTAGGACTCTAGAATAGGGTAGGTTGCCTCACACAGAGAGGTGTCAAAGAAATTGGGGCTGGTCTTGAATTCACACAGCACGGTGGTGCCGTCCAGCGTGTCCAGCACCTCGCTGAGCAACGGTATGTAGTGGTCGCTGTTCAGCAGTCGCAGTTCACGCAACTGGGCATAGGTCAGTTGATCCACCCGTTTATCCACACCGCACATCCGTAATAAGGTGTCGTCGTGGAACACCACCACCTGACGGTCGGCTGTGAACTGCACGTCCAGTTCTACGCCATAGCCGGCCTCTTTTGCCAGACGAAAAGCGATCAGCGAATTCTCAGGATAGCGTCCGTCGCCGGAGTGAAGCCCCCGGTGGGCGTAGAGGGTGCGGTCAAAGGGAGCGCAGTCCCGCCGCCGTCCGGGTAGGACGGCGAACAGAACCAGCGCCGCCAGTAATAGTATTAAGGACAGTATGAGATACAAAAACCACATACGCATTCTCCATTTAATCGTCTACGTCAAAATTCTCCAACAGAGAGGCTTTTTTGGTGGTGACCGTGTCGCCGTGTTTGACAAACATCATCGTCACAAAGGAGGCTGCCACAAACAAAGCAGAATACAAGAACAGAATGTTGTAACTGATATTCTCGATCAGAGCACCCGCCACAATGGGGGTGATGATCTGGGCGGCCATAGAAAAGGTATAATAGTACCCGGTGAATTTGCCCACGTCCGACAGATGACACATCTCCACCACCATCGGCAGCGAGTTGACGTTGATGGCCGCCCAGGCAAAGCCGATCAGAACGAACAAAGCATACAGAATGGGGGAGAAGGTGTGGGCGAACAGGGTGTATACAAAGGCGGCGGCAAAGCAAGATGCCAGAATGGTACAGCCGATAAGGATGGTCTTTTTTCGGCCGATACGGGCAGACAGGAATCCAATGGGAATGTAAGACACGATGGCACCCGCCATAGCGATGGTCAGACACATATTGGCGTCGCCCAACACCATACCCCAGGCCTTTTCGGCAAAGACGGTGAACCAGGTAGTGATACCGTTATAGCCTATATACCACAGCGCCACAGACAGCAGAACGAAAAACAGACTCTTGCGCACATCGGCAGGCAGTTTTTCTTTGGGGCGGTCCTGGGCGGCGGGTTCTTCCTCCGGCTCTGAGAGGCTCTGCGCCTCGGCGGTGAGTTTGTTTTCCTTGATGGTGGCGAATAGCACCGCCACGGAAATCACCATAATACCGGCCACTACGGCGTACAATAGGAAATAATCCACGTGCTGAGCATCGCCGATGCGGCTCTTGGAATACAGTACGCCGGAAATCAGCAGGTACAGGATGCCGCCGGCGGCGCCCATCAGGTTGATGACGGCGTTACCTTTGCTCCGCAGAGGTTTCGGGGTCACATCCGGCATCAACGCCACCGCCGGGGAGCGGTAGGTGCCCATAGCAATCAAGAGCAGACCCAACAGAACGATAAAAGCCACCAGCTTCCAGGTTGCGGGTGCGGCGGCATAACTGTTGTCGATCAGCGGAAGCCCCAGCATCAACACAACAGCAGCGGCGGTGCCGCCCAAAATGAAGGGCATCCGGCGGCCGATGCGGGTGTTCACCTTGTCGGACAGAGAGCCGAACAAGGGGAGCAGAAACAGCGCCAGAATGTTGTCCATAGCCATGATGGTGCCGGACAGGGTTTCGCTGATCTGAAATGTGCCGGTCAGAATTTTGGGGGTGATGCCGTCGTACATCTGCCAGAAAGCGGAGATGGACAAAAAGGCCAGGCCCACCAGAAAGGTCCTTTTATAATTCAACTTCATAGCGATTTCCTCTTTGAAGATTATTCACAGCAAGTGTCGTTTTTGGGGTTGGCCGGTTCGGGAGAATTGTCCGGAGGGGTGGTGTCGCCCAGACCGGAGGCTTCGCTGAACATCACGTCCCGGGTGACCGCCGCCACCGCATCGGTGGGGACGATGATCTTTGAGGCACGGCCGTTGCCCATCTTTACGAGAGCCTCGTATTTCTTCAGTTCCAGCACGGCGGCATCGGCGCCCGCTTCACGCAGACGGCGGATACCCTCTGCCTCTGCCTCACGGGCCAGAATGATGGCCTTGGCCTCACCTTCTGCCCGGGCGATGGCGGCGTCACGCTCACCCTCGGCGGCCAGAATGGCGGCCTGCTTTTCACCCTCGGCCCGGGTGATAACGGCGGCCTTGTGGCCTTCGGCCTGCAGCAGGGTCTCACGACGGTCACGCTCAGCCTTCATCTGTTTTTCCATCGCATCTTGAATTTCACGGGGAGGAATGATGTTGCGCAGTTCCACACGCCCCACCTTGATGCCCCATTGGTCGGTGGCCTCGTCCAGGATGGCGGTCATCTTTCCGTTGATGGTATCCCGGGAGGTGAGGGTGCCGTCTAGATCCAGTTCACCGATAAGGTTACGCAGGGTGGTGGCGGTCAGGTTTGCCAGAGCGTTGATGGGGTTGACCACGCCGTAGCAATACATTTTGGCATCAAAAATACGGTAGTATACCACGGTATCGATCTGCATAGTGACGTTATCCTTGGTGATGACCGGCTGGGGAGGAGAGTCCAGCACCTGTTCCTTGAGGGTGATCTTTTTTGCGATCCTCTCCAGAAAAGGGATTTTTAAATGCAAACCGGCAGACCAAGTGGTTTTGTATTTGCCGAGAAACTCGATGACAAACTCATTCGCCTGAGGCACAATACGGATACAACTGATCAGTATAGCCACCAGAACGATCAACAAAAGACCAAAGAAGATTTCCATAATATCCACTCCTCTAAAATTAATTTGTTATATTATACCATCTTATTTTGTAAATAGCAAGAAAATGTCATCGCAGCATTGAAAAAAGCGATGAGGGATGATAGAATGTACGGGAAAGGTGGGATGATATGCTGAAATATGCGTTGTTTGACTTGGACGGCACCCTGACCGATCCCGGTCCGGGTATCACCAACTGTGTGGCGTATGCCTTAGAAAAATTCGCTATTCACCCTCAAAACCGGGCGGAACTGTATCCGTATATTGGCCCTCCGCTCACCTTTTCTTTCCGGGAATACCACGGTTTGACCAAGGAACAGGCGGAGCAGGCACTTCTATTTTACCGAGAGCGTTTTTCTGTGAAGGGATTGTTTGAAAACGAGGTATATCCCGGCATCCCGGACTTGTTGCAGGATCTGTCGGATAGGGGAGTGACCCTGATCGTGGCCACCTCCAAACCGGAGGAGTTTACCCACCGGATCCTGGAGCATTTTGATCTGGCGAAGTATTTTGCTTTTGTGGGCGGTAATACGCTGAACGAAGACCGTCCCACCAAAAGTGCGGTGATCGCCTACATCCGGGAGAATTATCCGGATATTTCCGGGGAAAACGCCGTTATGGTGGGGGACCGCAAATACGACGTTGAGGGTGCCCACGCCCACCAACTGCCGGCGGTGGGTGTGCTGTACGGCTACGGTGACCGGGATGAAATGCAAGCGGCAGGAGCCGATTTTGTGGTTCAAAAGGTGACCGACTTGCAGGAATTGCTGGCAAAATGGACGTAAAAAGGAAATAATCGCAAAAGTTTGTCTAAAATTTCACAAATTTTCCGTTTTTTACCCTTTACAATAGAGAATTTCTGTGCTATTATCTAGTGTGGTAAGTTTCGTGGGGGAGTATGTACTTTTTTGCGAACTTCACTCAATAATACTATCCTAATGAAGGAGGACATAATCTATGGCAAGAAAGTTTAAGACCATGGACGGTAACAACGCTGCGGCTCACGTATCCTATGCGTTTACCGAGGTGGCGGGTATCTATCCGATTACCCCCTCCAGCCCCATGGCGGACTACGTAGACCAGTGGGCTGCCGCCGGTCTGAAAAACATTTTCGGTACCACCGTTAAGGTGTCCGAAATGGAATCTGAGGCGGGTGCCGCCGGTACTGTGCACGGCTCTCTGAACGCTGGTGCGCTGACCACCACCTACACCGCTTCTCAGGGTCTGTTGCTGATGATCCCCAATATGTACAAGATCGCCGGCGAGCTGCTGCCCTGCGTATTCCACGTTTCTGCCCGTACTGTGGCATCCCACGCTCTGAACATTTTCGGTGATCACTCCGACGTTCTGGCCTGCCGCCAGACCGGTTTCGCCATGCTGGCCGAGACCAACACCCAGGAGGTTATGGATCTGGGCGCCGTGGCTCACCTGGCTTCCATCAAGGGCCGTGTTCCCTTCATCAACTTCTTTGACGGCTTCCGCACCTCCCACGAGATCCAGAAGATCCAGGTCTGGGATTATGAGGACCTGAAAGAGATGTGCGATATGGACGCCGTGGCCGCTTTCCGTAAGCGTGCGCTGAACCCCGAGCGTCCCGTGATGCGTGGTTCTCACGAGAACGGTGACATCTTCTTCCAGCACCGTGAGGCTTGCAACAAGTACTACGATGCCATCCCCGGCATCGTTGAAGAGTATATGGGCAAGGTCAACGAGAAACTGGGTACCGACTATCAGATCTTCAACTACTATGGCGCTCCCGATGCCGAGCGTGTCATCGTGGCGATGGGCTCCATCTGCGACGTGATCGAAGAGGTCATCGACTATATGACCGCTAAGGGCGAGAAGGTCGGTCTGGTTAAGTGCCGTCTGTACCGTCCCTTCTGTGCGGACAAACTGTCTGCCGCCATCCCCGCCACCGTTAAGAAGATCGCCGTTCTGGACCGCACCAAAGAGCCCGGCGCTCTGGGCGAGCCTATGTATCTGGACGTTGTCACCGCTCTGGCTACTCAGGGTCGTGGCGATATCCGCATCATCGGCGGTCGTTACGGTCTGGGTTCCAAGGACACTCCTCCCTCCAGCGTGTTCGCCGTATACGACGAGCTGGCTAAAGAGGCTCCCAAGGCTCAGTTCACCATCGGCATCTTGGACGATGTGACCGGTCTGTCTCTGGAGGAGAAGGCTGCTCCCAACACCGCTGCCGAGGGCACCATTGAGTGCAAGTTCTGGGGTCTGGGCGGCGACGGTACCGTCGGCGCCAACAAGAACTCCATCAAGATCATCGGTGACCACACCGATAAATATGTTCAGGCCTACTTCCAGTACGACTCTAAGAAGACCGGCGGTATCACCATCAGCCACCTGCGCTTCGGTGATAAGCCCATCAAGAGCCCCTACTACATCAACAAGGCCGACTTTGTGGCCTGCCACAACCCCTCTTATGTGCTGAAGGGCTATAAGATGGTCAACGATGTGAAGCCCGGCGGTATCTTTATGATCAACTGCCAGTGGAACGCTGATGAGCTGAACAAGAATATGCCCGCCGAGGCTAAGCGTTACATCGCTCAGAACAACATTCAGCTGTATACCATCAATGCTATCGATCTGGCTATCGAGATCGGTATGGGCAAGCGCACCAACACCATCCTGCAGTCTGCTTTCTTCACCCTGGCCGGCGTAATGCCCCAGGAGGAGGCCATCCAGTATATGAAGGATGCCGCCACCAAGTCTTACTCCAAGAAGGGTATGGACATCGTGGAGATGAACCACAAGGCTATCGACGCCGGTGCCACCGCTTTTGTTAAGATCGACGTTCCCGCCGACTGGGCCAACGCCGAGGACAACGCTGTTGCCGACGCCGCAGAGGGCCCCGCTAAGTTGACTAAGATGGTGGACAGCATCATGAAGCCTGTGGGCAAGATGGACGGCGACAGCCTGCCGGTTTCCGCCTTCATCGACCACGCCGACGGTACCTTCGAGCAGGGCGCTTCCGCTTATGAGAAGCGTGGCGTTGCCGTGATGGTTCCCGAGTGGGATCCCACCACTTGTGCCAAGTGTAACAAGTGCTCCTTCGTCTGCCCCCACGCTACCATCCGTCCCTTCGCTCTGAATGAGGAGGAGGTTGCTGCCGCTCCCGCTCAGATGAAGAAGGCTGCTAAGCCGGTCATCAAGACCAACTACACCTACACTCTGTCTGTTTCTCCTCTGGATTGTATGGGTTGCGGCGTCTGCGTTGGCGTCTGTCCCACCAACTCCCTGAAGATGGTTTCTCAGGAGAGCCAGGCCGCCGAGCAGGAGGTCTTCGACTACTGCGTGGCCAAGGTTTCCGAGAAGCCCGAGGTGTGCGGCAAGACCGTCATCTCCAGCCAGTTCAAGAAGCCTCTGCTTGAGTTCTCCGGCTCCTGCGCCGGCTGTGCCGAGACTGCTTACGCCCGCCTGATCACCCAGTTGTTCGGCGATCGTATGTACATCTCCAACGCCACCGGTTGTTCTTCCATCTGGGGTGGCCCTGCCGCTACCTCTCCCTATACCACCGATGCCAACGGCCACGGTCCCGCTTGGGCTAACTCCCTGTTCGAGGACAACGCCGAGCACGGCTTTGGTATGTATCTGGGCCAGAAGGCCATCCGTGAGAACCTGATCGCTCAGGTTGAGAAGATTGCCGCTACTGACTGCGCTTCTGATTCTGTTAAGGCTGCTTGCGCCGAGTATCTGAACACCGTCAATGATGGCGAGAAGAACACCGCTGCTACCAACGCTCTGGTTGCTGAACTGGAAGCCCTGAACTGTGACTGCGAGGCTTGCAAGTACGTCCTGGAGAACAAGGAATTCTTGAACAAGAAGTCCGTGTGGATCATGGGCGGCGACGGCTGGGCCTACGACATTGGCTTCGGCGGTCTGGACCACGTGCTGGCCTCCGGCGAGGATGTCAACGTGATGGTCTTCGATACCGAGGTGTACTCCAACACCGGCGGTCAGGCCTCTAAGGCTTCCAACATCGGTCAGGTGGCTCAGTTTGCTGCCGCCGGTAAGGCCATCAGCAAGAAGAGCCTGGCTGAGATCGCTATGAGTTACGGCTATGTGTACGTGGCTCAGATCGCTATGGGCGCCGATATGAACCAGACCATCAAGGCTATTGCCGAGGCTGAGGCGTATCCGGGTCCCTCTCTGATCATCGGCTATTCTCCCTGCGAGATGCACTCTATCAAGGGCGGTATGGTCAACTGCCAGGCCGAGATGAAGAAGGCTGTGGACTGCGGCTACTGGAATATGTTCCGCTTCAACCCTGCTGCTAAGGCGGAGGGCAAGAACCCCTTCACTATGGACAGCAAGGCTCCCACCACCAGTTATCGTGACTTCATCCTGAACGAGGCCCGCTATGCCTCTCTGACCCGTTCCTTCCCCGAGCGTGCCAACGAGCTGTTCGAGAAGGCGGAGGCCACCGCTATGGCTCGTTACGAGCACCTGGTGCGCCTGGGTGACCTGTACGCTCAGAACGTGCAGTAATCCAAACAGGATAGCATAACCCAATAAGATAGCCCTCTGCTGAGTTTTCAGCAGAGGGCTTTTTGCGTGGAAATCAACTAATCCCAAAGTGCTCGACAATCATTTTTGCAACTTCGTCAGGTGAGATATCTGTGTTATCAATTTTCAGGTAGTTCTTAAAAGGCAATTCTTCTCCCTCATAGGAGTTGAGGCGCCATTCTTTGCTGGTCGCTCTCATTTCTGCCTCACTCCACTCAAGGTTTCGTTTTGATTCTTTGTGAAGCAACCGGTTTTCACTTTTGTTTCTGATCAAGCGGACATCGAAATCGGCACACAGTTCCACCACATAGCAGTTAGCACCATTTGATTGAAACAAATGAATTACATCCATCAAGTAAGATATATTATCTGGGTCGTCAAATGCACAAAGATTTGTATATATCAGACTGGGCAGATCTCTAGTTGCAAACATTTCAAATACGCTTTGACGAATAATATTGTTGAGTGTTTCGAATTCTTCTGTTTCGTTGGGAGCAAACAGTTTGCGAGACAGTTCAATGGGCATATGATTGTGGAACAACCGAAAGCCGGTTATTTTGGCAAGTTCTTGCCCAACTGTCATTTTGCCAACGGCGTGTGGGCCTAATATTAGTACTAAAGATTTTTGCATATACATTCCTTTCTATTCACCCCAAAATCACTTTATCACCAGTTATAAATACATAATCCCCACTACGGAGCAGGCGGACTAGGTCTTTGCCGTTCTGCGGCATCTCCGCAAAGCAGGTGAACAGGCTGCCCTCGTGGCCGGGGTGATGGAGATCGGTGCCGCCGGTGATGACACCGCCGTTTTTCTGGTGCAGGCGAGAGGCGACCGCCACCCGGGAATTGTGACCGGGATGGAAATTAAACACCTCGTAACCGTCCACACAGTCCCGACCCATTTCCACCATATTGTTGCGGTTGGGGTGGGCCTGAATCATCAATACGTCCTCGCTGTGAAAGGCATCGTAAAAGTCTTTGGCGGTCTTATCCATCCAATCGTAAACGGTGGGGATAAACTGCTCGTCAAAGCCAAATACCAAATAATCGTTCTCGGTGTCCATAAAGCGGATTTCAAAGCCGAGAATGACGTTCAATCCCAGATGTTCACCGGCTTCCTTGGTCTCTCGATAGTCTTTGAGATACTGGGCGCACCATTCCTCTTTGGGCGTTTCCTTCATCCACCAAACAGCATGGTTGGTCAAAACCAGGCCACGGGCACCGGCGGCTTTGCACCGTTCTACCAATTCGGCAGGGGAGAGTTCGGAGCAACCACTGGCCGGATTGGAATGAGCGTGAAGCTCGAATGGATAGGAATATTCCGCCATCAGTTGTTGTTTCAGTCCCTGTAATTTGCTCATCGTGACCCCTCCCAAAAGCACTCTTTTACCAATTATAATACAACTTTTGTAAAAATACAAGTTAGTACTAGCCAAAACCCAATATTTCGTGTATAATGGGGAGCGTATTTGAGAGTGAGGTGACGCAGGTGCGTATCGGAAATGTAGAAATCATCGGAAAAGCGGCGCTGGCCCCGATGGCCGGGGTGGCGGATCGGGCATTCCGCAAGGTCTGTATGGACTTTGGGGCGGCTTGCGTCATCGGCGAGATGGTCAGCGCCAAGGGCCTGACCTACGGCGACCGTAAGAGTGCGGAACTCTTGGAATTGGACGAGGATATCCGCCCGGCCGCCATCCAGTTGTTTGGGGACGACCCGGCGATTTTGGCCGAGGCGGCCAAACGAGCCCTGGAATTCAACCCGGACTGGATCGACATCAATATGGGGTGCCCGGCGCCGAAGATCGCCGGCAACCATTGTGGCAGTGCCCTGATGCGGGAGCCGGAATTGTGCCGCCGTCTGGTGCAGGCGGTGAAGGAGGCTGTCCCGGTGTCGGTGACGGCGAAGATCCGCAAGGGCTATGCCAAGGATGAGGTCAACGCCGTTGACGTGGCGTTGGCCTGCGAGGCCGGCGGCGCCGACGCCATCACGGTTCACGGTCGTACCCGGGACCAGATGTATGCGCCCCCGGTGGACTGGGACATCATCCGGCAGGTAAAAAATGCGGTGAACGTGCCGGTCATCGGTAACGGCGATGTGGTGGATGCCAAGTCTGCCGCCGCTCTGTATGAGCAGACCGACTGCGACCTGATTATGGTGGGGCGTGGTGCATTGGGAAAACCCTGGATCTTCCAGCAGATCGAGGCCTATCTGAACCACGAGGCCGTTCTACCCGACCCTGGAATGGCGCAGAGGATGGCGGTTTTGATGCGGCAGGTGCAGTTGACCACGGAATACAAAGGCGAGCGGGTGGCTCTGCTGGAGGCTCGCAAGCACGCCGCTTGGTATCTCAGCGGTATGCGGGGTGCGGCGGCTCTGCGCCGTCAGGCGGGTACGCTGACCTCGATGGAGGATCTGGCACGGCTCTGCGCCGAGGTCATCCGCCTGGACGAGGAGGGGTTGCTGTGACATTGCCGAAACCCTTGATACTGGCATCAAGATCGCCCCGCCGTCAGGAGATTCTGACGTTGGCGGGACTGGATTATTTGGTACATCCTGCAGAGGGTGAGTATGCCCCGGCGGGATTATCGCCCTATGACCGGGTGTGTGCTCTCGCTCGGAGCAAAGCGGAGCAAATTGCCCCTTTTCATCCCAACAGTCTGATTCTCGGTTCGGATACGATGGTGGTGTTGGACGATAGCGCCCTCGGAAAACCAAAAGACAGCGATGATGCGGTGAATATGCTCCTATCTCTGCAGGGACGTACCCATCAGGTGATGACCGGTGTGTGGATCATCGAAACCGATGAGGTAGGAGAGTGTGTAAAGTCATCTGGCTTTACAGACGTAACGGCGGTGGATTTCTGGGGTTTTACCCGGGATGAAGCCGCAGAGTATGTAGCCACCGGCGAGCCGATGGACAAAGCCGGTGCTTATGGTATCCAAGGAAAAGGAATGCGGTTTGTGAAAGGCATCCGGGGAGATTATTTCACCGTGATGGGATTGCCGGGAGGGCGTTTGCTCCGGTTTTTGTCCGATTTTCTCGACCGAAAATAAAATTATTGGAAAAATCCGGATATTTTTTCATTTTCGTATTGAGATTTTCGCTTATTTGGTATATAATAATTTTATTATGTTGCAAAAATCTCTTTGCACCTTTTGAAATAAAAGAAAGAGGAGTTGTTGTTATGTTTTTTAATCGAGATATCGGTATCGATTTGGGTACCGCCAATACGCTGGTGTATGTCCGGGGTAAGGGCATTGTTATGCGTGAGCCCTCTGTGGTTGCCGTGGATGTCCGCAAGGACGAGGTAATGGCTGTGGGTAGCGAAGCGAAGGAGATGATCGGTCGTACTCCCGGCTCCATTTCCGCTGTCCGTCCTTTGAAAGACGGCGTTATCGCCGACTTTGAGGTGACTTCCGCTATGCTGCGGTATTTCATTAAGCGGGCGGTCAAGAACAGTCTGTTCAGCCGTCCCCGCCTGATCGTGTGCATCCCCTCCGGTGTGACAGAGGTGGAGCGCCGTGCGGTCAACGAGGCCGCCCGCAATGCGGGTGCCCGTGAGGTGGAGTTGATCACCGAGCCTATGGCCGCCGCCATCGGCGCCGGTCTGGACGTTTCCGATGCCTCCGGCTGTATGATCGTGGATATCGGCGGCGGCACCTCTGAGGTGGCGGTCATCTCTCTGGGCGATATCGTGACCGCCCAGTCCGTTCGTGTGGCCGGTGACGATTTTGACGAGGCCATCATTTCTTACATCAAAAAGAAGTTTAATCTGCTTATCGGCGAGCGCACCGCTGAGGAGTTGAAGATCAAGTTGGGTTCCGCCTTCCCCTATGAGGATGAGACCACTATGGACGTGAAGGGCCGTAACCTGGTGGACGGTCTGCCCAAGAACATTGTTATTTCCTCGGAAGAGGTGCGTGAGGCTTTGGCTGACCCGGTGGGAGCCATTGTGGATGCGGTCAAGTCCACCCTGGAGCGGACTCCTCCGGAGTTGTCTGCCGATATCATCGACAACGGCATTATGCTGACCGGCGGCGGCGCTTTGCTCCGTGGTCTGGACACGCTGATCAACCGGGAGACCGGTATGCCGGTCCACGTGGCGGAAGATCCGCTGGATTGCGTGGTCAACGGCACCGGTAAATGCCTGGATCTGGGTATGACCAGCAATTTCCGTTCCAATCGCAGATAATAGGAGGATAGCGGAGGGCGGATACGTCTTCCGCTTTCCCATTTTCTTTAGCAAGTAGGTGAAGATTGGTTGAAACAGTTTTTTAAGAGCGTGTTGGCACGGGTGCTGGGTGTCGTCGCCTTGGCGCTGGTGGGGGTTATGATCTACAGCGCCACCAGCGGCGGATTTGCCACCCTGCCGGAGACGCTGGCCGGCATTTTTGTGACCCCATTCCAGTCGCTGACCACCTCTGTTTCTAACAGCGTATCGGATTTCTTCGGCGGGTTGGGCGGCAGTGCGGCCCTGCGGGAAGAATTGGAACAACTGAAGGCGGAAAATGCTCAGTTGCGGGAACAGCTGGTGGACTATGACGAACTCAAGCAGACCAACGACTGGTACAGTGAAATATTGGGTCTTCACGAGGAAAACCCGGAATACACCTTTGCTTCCGGCCGGGTTATCGGCCGTGACCCGGCGGATTTTTACGGAAACTTCACCATTTCTGCCGGAGAAAACGCCGGCGTAGCGGTAAACGACCCGGTGGTGGCTACCGACGGCTCGCTGGTTGGCGTTGTAGAAGAGGTTGGTCTGACCTATGCCAAGGTGCGGAGCATCCTAGACCCTTCCGTTAAAGTGGCCTCCCAGGTCAGCCGTACCGGCGACACGGCGTATACTGCCGGCAGTACGGTGGATCTGGCTCGTGAGAACTCCCTGCGGATGACCACGCTGGAGCGTTCCTCCGGTGCGGCGGTGGGGGATTATGCCGTTACCTCCGGTATCGGCGGGGTATATCCCAGCGGCCTGCTCATTGGCACCATTACAGATATTTCCAGTGCCACCGATGGAATGACGCTGAATGCACAAATAGAACTTTTTGCAGATATTTACAACCTAAAGCAGGTGATGGTCATCACCTATTTCGCCGGTCAGGGCGGACAGTGATCCACAGACGGAAAGGAGTCGGTCACAATGAAAACCAAACAATCTACCGGCTTCTTCTGGCTGCAGAATTATCTTTCCTGGATCGTATACGGTCTGGGCGCTTTGCTGATTATGATGATGCAGACCGCCCCCAGATTCTTCCCTGTGATCGGTTATGCCCGCCCCACGCCTTTGATTTTGTTTGTTGTTTGTGTGGCGATGTTTGAGGGCCCCCGCATTGGCGCTATCATTGGCGTGTTTGCGGGTCTGTTGTGGGATCTATACGCCTTCCGTCTGTTCGGGTTAAATGCCTTGCTCTTGTTGATGATAACGGTAACGGTGGGCTTGTTGGTGCAGTTGGTTCTTCGCACCAACTTCCTGTCCGGGATGCTCTTGTGCGGCGCCGGGGTGCTGGTGCATACGCTGCTGGACTGGTTGATCTGCTACGCCTTGTTCCTGCACGAAGAAACCTGGACGGTGCTGTATAAGGTGTATCTGCCCAATGCGCTGTATACGGTGCTGTTGTCCCCATTGATGTATTGGCTGGTGCTGGGATTGGCTCGATTCATACGCCGTCGTAAAAACGGTTAAACTAATGAACGCTCCCGAAAGGAGGTGGCAGAGATGTTGAAAGAACCCAATGCATCCGGGCTGAGTTACCGCCGGATACTGGCGTTGTTGTTGGTGATCGCTGTGGTGCTGGGGATCTACTCGGTGCGGTTGTTCCAAATACAGATCGTTCAGGGTGAGGAATATGCCAAGTTGGCGGATGAGAGTTATAAGACCTCCATCTCTATTGCCGCCTCTCGTGGCGAGATCGTGGATTGCAATCAGATTCCCTTGGTGTCCAACCGCACCAGTTATGCGGTGACCTTCGATTATAACTATTTTCCTCACGGAACCAGTGAGGAAAAACTCAAGGAACAAAACGATTGTCTGCTGGAATTGGTAAACCTGTTACAGGCAAACGATGAGGAATGGAGCGATTCTCTTCCGATCTCGGACGAGAGCCCTTATACATTCGAGGAAGACCGTGAGAGCGGTATTAGTCGTCTGAAAGAGTCCTTGCGAATGGCCTCATACGCTACGGCAGAGCAATGTCTTCAGCAAATGGTTGAGGTGTATGCTTTGCAGGAGTATAGCGAGTCGGAAAAACGGATCCTGGCGGGTATCCACTACGAAATGGATACGGCCGGGTTTTCCGCAAAGGTACCGTACACCTTTGCCAGCGATGTTTCAAGCACCGTTATGTATCAGATCCTGGAGAACAGTGCCCGTTTTCCCGGAGTGGACGTGATTACTGTCCCGGTGCGGGAATATGTGAGCGGTACGACCGCCTGCCACATCATCGGTACGGTGGGACCCATCTATGCCGAAGAATACGCAGAACTGAAGGAGAAAGGCTATTCCTATAACGATATTTTAGGTAAGAGCGGTATCGAGGCCGCTGCCGAGGATTATTTGCGGGGCACCCCCGGAAAGCGGGTGCTGTCTAAGACTGCTCAAGGTGTGGTTACCTCAGAGGTGGAGGAGTTAGCGCCAGAACCGGGTCAAACCGTGGTGCTTGCGCTGGATTCGGTGGTGCAACAGGCCGCTCAGGATGCTCTGGCAGAGACGATCACCGATCTGCGTGAGAACGGTGTTGAGGAAAAGGGCAAAGACGCCAAAAGTGGTTCGGTGGTGATCCTGGATGTCAAAACCGGCGGTGTCATCACGTGTGCTTCCTGGCCGGATTACGATCTATCTACGTATAGTGAGAATTACAACGAATTGCTTGCGGACCCGGATAATCCGTTGTTTAACCGGGCGCTGAACGGCTCGTTCCCTTGCGGTTCAACCTTTAAACCGGGTGTGGCGCTGGCGGCCATAACCAACGGCATTGTGAATCCTTCGCAGACCATCAACTGTACGTATGCGTATCAATACTATGCCCCCAGTTATGTGCCGAAGTGTATGTCCCGTCACAGCCATTTGAATGTGGTGACCGCTATCGAGAAATCCTGTAACTATTATTTTTATGAAGTTGGCCGGTTGATGAACAGCAGTCTATTTGATTATTTGAAACTGTACGGTTTCGGTCAAAAGACCGGCGTGGAGATCGGCGAGTCCTCCGGCGTTCAGCACACTCCTGAGAGTCTGCAGGCAACCGGAAGCACTTGGGTCGGCGGTGACTATTTGCAGCTTGCCATCGGTCAGAGGGGCACCTATACCCCCATACAGTTGGCGGCATATACGATGATGATCGCCAATGGCGGCACACGGTATAAAACCCATTTCATCAAATCTGTCCGCAGTTATGACGGCTCCACCGAGCAGGTCATATCCAGCGAGGTGGCGGCACAGGTGGAATGGAGCGATGAGGCTATAGAAGCCGTACAGCAGGGTATGATAGCGGTCGGTAAGACCGGAACGGCCCGTGCCTCTTTTGCCAACGCCCCGTATACCATTGCCTGTAAGACCGGAACCGCCCAGACCGGTGTTAGCGGTCAGTCGGATCACGGCACCTTTATTGCATACGCACCGGCGGATAATCCGGAGATCGCCATTGCGGTGGTGGTGGAGAACGGAACTTCATCGGCATCGGCGGCGGTGGCTCGTAAGGTTCTGGATGCGTATTTTGAAAACAAGGATGCCGGAGAAGAACCGACACCCGAAGGTGTATTGTTACCGTAAATTTTGCTGAAAATTTGTGGATTCCCACAGTTTCAGGGGTTTACTTTTGCAAAAAAATGTGTTATACTGCATTCCAATATATGTTTTAACGGCAGGAGGTGAGATAGAGTATGAGCCAGATATGCGTCGTGACCTCCGGTAAGGGTGGTGCGGGAAAGTCCACGGTGACTGCCGGTTTGGGTTATGCTTTATCCCGCCATAACGGACGAGTCTTGTTGATTGATGCAGACGCCGGACTGCGTAGCCTTGACCTGATGCTGGGCGTCAGCGGTACCACGATGTACGACTTATCGGATGTGTTTGCCGGTAATTGCGAGCCGGTGCGAGCCATTTATTCTTCGCCGGTATTTCAGAATGTGTTTGTGTTACCGGCGCCGCTACGGTTAGAGGAGATGTGCTCGCCCGATGAGATGCGGGCGCTCTGCCGGAGTTTGGCTTCCTATTATGACCAAGTGATCATCGACTGTCCCGCCGGACTTGGCCCCGGATTTGAGACTGCCATTGCGGCAGCAGACCGGGCGCTGGTGGTGTCCACCCCAGATATGGTGTGTGCTCGGGATGCCCAGATATTGGGGCATCTGCTGGAGGAGCGACAGTTAAAAGCCCATTTGATCATCAATCGTCTGCGCCCGAACAAGGTGATGGATGGTTCTATGCCGGATGTGGATGAGATCATTGACACCGCCGGCATACAACTCTTGGGTATTATCCCGGAGGATGAAGAGGTGGCTGTGGCCTGCGCCAATGCACGGCCGTTGCCATCTGCCTGTAATGCGGCTATTTGCTTTGGCAATATTGCCCGGCGTTTTATGGGTGAGAGTGTTCCTCTTGCCCGTTTGGAGAAAATGTAAACCAAGTATGTAAACAGAGGAGGTCGTAAGTCTATGAATATAGCTTTGATTGCACACGATGCGAAGAAAGAATTGATGGTTCAGTTCTGTATTGCTTATTGCGGTATTCTGAGCCGTCATACCCTGTGCGCCACCGGCACCACCGGAAAACTGGTGTCAGAAGCCACCGGATTGGATATTGTCCGCTATATGAGTGGGGCTCAGGGCGGCGACCAGCAGATCACTGCCCGGATCGCCTGCGATGAGATCGACCTTTTGCTGTTTTTCCGTGACCCGATGACCGCAAAGGCCAATGAGCCTAATGACTTGGATATGTTGCGTCTGTGTGACATTCGTGGCATCCCGGTGGCCACCAACATTGCCACCGCCGAGGTGCTGATTCACGGTCTTGAGCGGGGCGATCTGGATTGGCGTAATATCGTCAATCCCCGCAATCGTTAATGAGGGTAAGGGGTACACGTCCGTGTGCCCTTTTGCCTTGTATATTCCCAGAATGGAGAGATGGTTATGGCATTGATCACACAGGCTCCTCGTGGCACACAGGACGTGTTGCCGCAGGACAGTTATAAATGGCAGTATGTGGAGCAGACCGCTTTGGCGATCGCCCGGGATTTCGGCTTTCACGAGATCCGCACCCCGGTTTTTGAACATACCAATCTGTTTCAACGGTCGGTGGGCGAGACCACCGATGTGGTGCAGAAGGAAATGTATACCTTTGAGGACAAGGGCGGTCGTTCCATCACCCTGCGTCCCGAGGGTACCGCCGGTGCCGCCCGTGCGGTGCTGGAGCACGGCTTGTTGGCGGGCGCTTTGCCTGTAAAGGTGTCTTACCTTACATCTTGCTATCGCTATGAAAAGAGCCAGAAAGGGCGCTATCGTGAGTTCCACCAGTTTGGCGTGGAATGCTTTGGCGCATCTGCACCCCAGGCGGATGCCGAGGTCATTTCTTTGGCCAATATGATCATCCGCACGTTGGGTCTAACCAATGTGGCGTTGCACATCAACTCCATTGGCTGTCCCACCTGCCGGGCCCGGTACACCGAGGCGCTGAAGGCTTATTTTGCCGATCGAAAGGACGATCTGTGCGGCACCTGCCTTAGCCGTCTGGAGCGGAATCCGATGCGGATTCTGGACTGTAAATCTCCGGTCTGCCACGGGATCGCCGCCGATGCCCCGGTGATGCTGAATTACTTGTGCGAGGATTGTGCCAATCACTTTGTGGCGGTGAAGGGCTGTCTGGAGGCTGCCGAGATACCCTATGTGGTGGACGAGCACATCGTCCGTGGTCTGGATTATTACACCCGCACGGTGTTTGAATTGGTTGCGGACAACGGTTTGGTGGTTGCCGGCGGCGGCCGCTATGACGGTCTGGTGTCCGAGTTGGGCGGAGCCCAACAGCCGGGTCTTGGTTTTGGTATGGGTATTGAGCGCCTGCTGATGACTATGGAGGAGCAGGGGGTTCGGTTCCCGGAGGCACCTTCCTGCGACCTGTATCTGGTTTCGATGGGTCAGGCGGCGGCACAGAAGTGCTTTGCTTTGGCGTCTGCCCTGCGAGAGGGCGGTGCGACTGTTGAGTGCGACATTGTGGGCCGTTCTCTGAAGGCTCAGATGAAATATGCCGATAAATTGGGCGCCCGGTTTACGGTGGTAGTCGGTGACAACGAACTGGAAACCGGTCGTGCTCAACTGAAGGATATGGAGTCCGGTGCCACTGAGGAAATCACGTTGGACGAAAGTCTATATACCGTCCTGCGCCAGAAACTTTTGGACCGTGAGTTGTCCGGGATGGCAGATCTGTTTGGCGAAGTGGCGGATTTTGTTTGATGGTGACTGAAACATTCTTTACAGAAAAGAGGAGCATATATGGCAGAATCGATTAAGGGTTTGCGACGTACCGATTATTGCGGCAATTTCCGAGAGGAGCACGCCGGACAGGAAGTGACGGTTTTCGGCTGGGTACAGCGTCAGCGAGACCTGGGTCAGCTGATTTTTGTGGATCTGCGGGACCGCACCGGCATTGTGCAGTTGGCCTTTGACCAGGATACCGACAAAGCGGTGTTTGATAAAGCGTTTACTTTGCGCAGCGAATATGTGGTGGCCGCCCGTGGCATCGTGCGGGTACGCTCTTCCCGCAATAAGGACATTCCCACCGGCGATATTGAGATTGCGGTTGAGGAACTGCGGATTCTCAATAAGGCTGAGACCCCTCCTTTTGAGATCGTGGAGAATTGCTCTACCGCCGAGGCGACCCGCCTGAAATACCGGTATCTGGACCTGCGCCGTCCGGATCTGCAGAACAACATCTTGATGCGCCATCGCATCACCAAGGTGATTCGGGATTTCTTTGATAAGAATGGGTTTATTGAGTTGGAAACTCCTATGCTTATTAAATCCACCCCTGAGGGAGCCCGTGATTTCCTGGTGCCCAGCCGTTTGCACCCGGGCGAGTTTTATGCGTTGCCCCAGTCTCCACAGTTGTATAAACAGTTGAGTATGGTGGCCGGTTTTGATCGGTATGTGCAGTTGGCTCGTTGTTTCCGTGACGAGGATCTGCGTGCTGACCGTCAGCCGGAGTTCACTCAGATCGACCTGGAGATGTCCTTTGTGGACGTGGAGGACGTTCTGGCGGTGGGCGAGAACTTTATGCGCACGCTGTTTAAAGAGGTGCTGGATGTTCAGTTGCCGGAGGCTCTGCCTCGGCTGAAATACAACGACGCTATGGAGCGCTACGGCTCGGATAAGCCGGATACCCGCTTTGGTATGGAGATCATCGACCTGACCGATGCGGTCAAGGGTTGTGGTTTCGGCGTGTTCTCCTCGGCCGTAGAGGGCGGCGGTACGGTTCGCTGTCTGACTGCTAAGGGTGCGGCCGCCACCCTGTCCCGCAAAGAGATCGATAAACTCACCGAGTTTGTCCGTGGCATCGGTGCCAAGGGTCTGGCTTGGGTCCGTTGGGTGGAGGACGCACCCGCTTCTTCCTTCGGCAAATTCTTGACCGAAGAGGAAATGACCGCCCTGCTGACCGCCGCCGGCGCCGAAAAAGGCGACGTGGTGCTGGTGGTGGCTGACACCGTCAAAAAGCACGTGCTGACCACTTTGGGCGCTCTGCGCCTGGAATTGGCCAACAAGCTGGATATCCCTCGTGAGGGCTTTAACCTGCTGTGGATCACCGAATTCCCCTTCTTTGAGTGGGATGAGGAATCTCAGACCTGGGTGGCGATGCACCATCCCTTTACCTCTCCTCTGGATGAGAGCATTCCGTATCTGGATACCGACCCGGATAAGGTGTATGCCAAGGCTTATGACCTGGTGCTCAATGGCATTGAGTTGGCCTCCGGTTCTATTCGTATCACCGACCCGGATCTGCAGAATCGTATGTTCCGTGCTCTGGGACTGTCCCAGGAGGAGGCTCAGCAGAAATTTGGATTCCTGCTGGATGCTTTCCGCTATGGCGCTCCGCCCCACGGCGGTATGGGCATCGGTCTGGATCGTCTGGTAATGCAGATGCTGGGCGCCACCACCCTGCGGGATGTGATTGCGTTCCCCAAGGTGCAGAATATGACCGAGCCGATGACCGATTGTCCTTCTGTGGTGGACGATCAGCAGTTGCTCGATCTGGGTATCGCTCTGCTGCCCCAGGAATAAAACGACGAAGAATCCCGTACCGTTACTATGGCGGTATGGGATTTTTTGCGGTTTTGTGCGAGAATATCCGAAATCGGTGTTGAATATTTGGCAGAATAATGATACAATAATAGGTAATTTAGAGAAAAGGAGGGGATGTTTATGCAGATTCGACGCTGGGACGAAGCAAAACCGGATACAACTTTAGCGGCAGAACTGGCAGAAGCCTGTGAAATCCATCCTTTTCTTTCGCTGATGCTCACCGCCCAGGGCTTGGATACTCCTGAGCAGATTTTTCAGTATATCACCGGGTATGAAGATGCGGTAGATCCCTATTCCTTTGCGGATATGGAGGCGGCAGTGGAGCGCATTCGCCGTGCTATTGACGACGGGGAAAAAGTGCTCATTTACGGTGATTACGATGTAGACGGGATGACCGCAACCGCACTGCTTTATAGTTATTTGCAAAAGAAAGGCGTGGATGTCCTATATCGGTTGCCTCTTCGTGATGAGGGGTATGGTATGCATCCCGAATCGGTGGATTGGGCGGCGCAACAACAGGTGGATCTGATCGTGACGGTGGATACCGGTATTGCCGCTATCGAAGAGACGGCGATGGCGAATGCATTGGGTATTGATGTGGTGGTCACCGACCACCATCAGCCCGGTGAGGTGTTGCCGGCGGCGGTGGCTGTGGTGGATCCCCATCGTGCCGATTGTGAGAGCACCTATAAGGATTTTGCCGGTGTCGGCGTCGCTTTTATGCTTCTATGCGCCATAGAAGGGGATAGCGAACCGATTTTTGCTGAATACGGCGATCTGCTGGCATTGGGCACTTTGGCGGATATGATGCCGCTACAGGGCTTTAACCGGGATTTGATGCGCCGTTGCATTACGCTGTTGGATGAAAGTGCTCGACCCGGCTTGCTTGCCTTGCGGCAGGTGGCTGGGCTGGCAGATAGATCCCTTTCGGTCGTCAATGTATCTTTCGGTCTGGCTCCTCGGCTGAATGCCGCCGGACGGATGGCGGACCCGGATATTTCTTTGTTGCTTCTTCTGTCCGAAGACCAACAGGAAGCAAACTGCCTGGCGCAGGAGATCCAGTCATTGAACCTGCAACGCCAACAGGCGACCAACGAGATTCTTGCCCAAGTGGAACAGCAGTTGGAACAGCATCCGGAATGGTTGTATGACCGGGTGCTGGTGGTGTGTGGCGAGAACTGGCACGGTGGTCTGCTGGGGTTGGTGGCGGCTCGGTTGACGGACCGCTATGGTAAGCCGACTATCGCTTTGACTCTGGGGGATGACGGCGTTGCCCACGGTTCTTGCCGGAGTTTAGAGGGCTTTTCGATGTACGAAGCGTTGACCGCCTGCAGCGGCGTGATGACCCGGTTTGGCGGTCACGATCAGGCTGCCGGTGTGACTCTGCCCACCGATAAAGTGGATATCCTGCGGGATACCATCAATGCGTATGCCCGGTCGGTGCATCCGGTGATGCCGGTGTCTTCTCTGCGGATTGCGGTGCGTTTGCGCCCGGATCAGATCAGCACCGAAAAATTATCCTTGTTGCAGGTGATGGAGCCCTTTGGATGCGGAAACCCTGCTCCGTTGTTTGGCCTGTTCCGTATGCAACTGGACAATATCACCGCCGTGGGTAACGGTAAGCATACCCGTCTGTCCTTGAGCCGTGATGGGGTGCGTATCAATGCGATGATGTTCCAGATAGCCCCCGAGGATTTTCCGATTCCTTGCGGTTCTGTGGTGAATTGTGTGGTCAGTTTGGAGAAGAATGAATACCGTGGTAATATAACCGTCAATGTGCGAATACACGATATTTCCTTTGCCGATACTGACCGAGATGAGGTGCAACGGGAAATTGCCTTGTTTGGCTGTCTGCTGAGACGGGAATACCGTCCCAGTATCAAAGAAGCGATGCCCACCCGTGAAAATCTGGCGCATCTTTATAATCTGTTGCACGCTTGCCGGGAATGGCGAGGAACGGTGGAGCAATTGCACCACGCCTTAGGTGAGCGGGCACCCGGGTATTTACCGATGTTGATCAGTCTGCAACTGTGGCAAGAGGCCGGTCTTATTCGGTGGTATGACCGGGGTGAGCGCATTGAGATCAAACTATTACCTGCGGAGGGTAAGGCGGATTTGACCGCTACACCCTTATGGAAATATATTGCGGAAGGGGATGAGATGGATGTCTGAGAACAAAGCGTATGAACAGAAAGAGACCGTTATTCAGCAACTGGATAATTTATTGGAAAACAGCGATAAGATCTACGACATCGATCGCATCCACGATGCGATCAATATGGCGATCACCGCCCATAACGGTCAGTTCCGTCAATCGGGTGAGGAATACGTGTGTCATCCTCTGCACGTGGCCTGCATTCTCGTGGAGATCGGTATGGATACCGACGCCATTGTGGCGGCGTTGCTCCACGATGTGGTGGAAGACACGGACCTTGAATTAAAGGATCTTACCCGCCGATTTGGACAGGATGTGGCCGATCTGGTGGACGGTGTCACCAAGATTACCAAGATGGAGTTTTCCACCCGGGAGGAACAGCAGGCGGAGAATGTCCGTAAGATGCTGCTGGCTATGTCCAAAGACGTTCGGGTGATGATCATCAAGCTGGCAGACCGTTTGCACAATATGCGGACCAGCGACGGCTGGAAACCTCAGAAACAGAGGGATAAAGCCAGAGAAACGATGGATATTTACGCTCCTTTGGCGCATCGTTTGGGTATCCGGACGATAAAGGAAGAACTGGAGGACCTGTCCTTGCAGGTACTGGATCCGGTTGCCTATAAAGAAATTGAGGAGAATCTGGCTCTTCATGCAGACGAGCGTATTGCCTTTTTGTCCGGCATCAAGGAACGCATTCAGGAGCATTTGGCGGAATTTGGCCTGAAAGCCCATATCTCCGGTCGGGTCAAGAGTTATGCTGGCATTTACCGGAAAATGTATATGCGGGGTCGTGCCTTTGATGAGATTTTTGATATCTATGCGGTGCGTGTGATCGTGGATAGCGTCAATGACTGCTATAATGTGCTGGGCATTGTCCACGAGATGTTCACACCTCTTCCTAATCGATTTAAAGACTATATTTCCACCCCCAAGCCCAATATGTACCAGTCCCTGCATACCACCGTGGTGAGTAAGGAAAAGATTCCTTTTGAGGTGCAGATCCGCACC
>CAYSRL010000004.1:0-24104 GCA_964433515.1 uncultured Ruminococcus sp. | reverse complement strand
GCTAGACTATAGCCCAATATTTTGGTTGCTTGCGGTATTTTACCCTATTTCTGTTCTTTTGTCAAGAGAAATAGAAAGAAAAACCTCCGGCACTTTTCCGGAGGTTTTGCTCACTTCGATATGACGACAGATTGCTTGCCTAATTGTTCATACCGTTTTTCACATAGCCACTTGGCGTATTTTTTCACTTCGCCACGATAGGGGTCGTTGAAGTAATAGTAGTCTTTATCGTAGCCTATCAGAACCATACAGTGTTCGTTGGCCGGCCATTCATACACAGTGCCATCCTCCAGGAGCCATTCATCGCTGGTATAGGTATCGATCATACCGATGGTCGCCCATACCAAAACCGGAATGCCGTTATCGATATAGGTGTTGCATAGGGTTTCCAGAGATGTGTCTGTGGTGTTGAGCACCTGGTGACTACCGTTCAGATAACTGTTTAGCGCCTTTTCAATGACCGGAGCCATACAGCCGTATGCTCTGGTTGTGTAGGGATTCCCGAGATAGGATTCATAGGGGCTGGGGCCGTATTGCTTGCCGTTTTTCCAATAAAAAGCGGAACTCGTTTGCAGATGATCGTCTATGAATTCATCAACGGTGATATCTTCACCCCAATAGCGGAGCACCATCACGGCGCTGACCGATTCACAGGCAGAGGGATAATCCGGGAACTGGTATATAAGAGGAACCGTTAACTGCGTTCCGCCATCTCTCAGTTTAGTGGTTGCCGTACTTGTGGAAGCGGACTTGGTCGTGCTTGCGGAAGCGGTAGTGGTTGCAGTGCTGGTGCTGGTGCTTGAGACAGCAGAACTGGTAGTGATAGTTGTAGTTGTCGGTTCGGGTAGGGGAGAAGCCTCTTCCTGAGAGCACCCGAACAGCAAGGGAATAAGACAAAATAGAGATACTGCAATCAGGATGTTATGGATCAATCGTTTCATCTTTCTCGTATTTCCAGTACAAAACTATTCGTCGGATATCATCGGAAGGCAAACGGAATCACAGTCCGGCGGCTTCCCGCAAGTCCTGGATCTTGTCGGTGCGCTCCCATACCACGTCCAGATCTTCACGACCGATGTGACCGTAAGCCGCCAACTGGCGGTAAATGGGACGGCGAAGTTGCAGTGCGTCGATGATGGCGGCAGGACGGAAATCGAATACCGACTCGACCGCCTCGGTGATCTGGCTATCCGGCACCACACCGGTGCCGAAGGTATCCACAAACACCGACATAGGATGGGCCACACCGATAGCGTAAGCCAACTGGATCTCACAACGGTCAGCCAAACCGGCGGCCACCACGTTTTTGGCGGCATAGCGAGCCATATAACAAGCAGAACGGTCCACTTTAGTGGGATCCTTGCCGGAGAAGGCACCGCCGCCGTGGCGGGCATAGCCGCCATAGGTATCTACGATGATCTTGCGGCCGGTCAGACCGGTATCGCCCTGAGGGCCGCCCACCACAAAACGGCCGGTGGGGTTCACGTAGATCTTGGTGTCCGCATCCAACAGATTGCCGGGGATGATAGGGCGAATGACCTGCTCGATGACATCCTGACGGATGGTATCCAAAGACACAGAGGCGCTGTGCTGAGTGGAAACCACCACCGCATCAATGCGAGTGGGTTTGTTGTCCACATACTCAACGGTGACCTGTGCCTTACCGTCGGGGCGCAGATAGGGGAGGGTGCCCTCTTTACGCAGTTTGCTTAATTGCTTGCACAGCGCATGGGACAGGGAGATGGGCAGGGGCATCAGTTCGGGGGTTTCGGTGCAGGCGTAACCAAACATCAAGCCCTGGTCGCCGGCGCCGATGCGGTCATAGGCATCCTCGGATTCTTCCCGGCTCTCAATGGCTTCGTTGACGCCCATGGCAATATCGGGAGACTGCTCGTCGATAGCGGTCATCACCGCACAAGTATTGCTGTCGAAGTTTCCTTCTTCACCGTTATAGCCGATCTCTTTAACTACAGACCGGGCAATAGAGGGAATATCCACATAGCAAGAGGTGGTGATTTCGCCCATCACCATCACCATACCGGTGGTGCAGAAGGTCTCACAGGCTACGTGGGCGTTGGGGTCCTGGGCGATGATGGCATCCAGCACCGCATCCGAAATCTGATCACACACTTTGTCGGGATGTCCCTCGGTTACAGATTCAGAAGAAAAATATTGTTTGTTGTTCATCATTAACAGCCTCCTTTTTTATACATCAAAAAACGCTCGGCAAAACCGAGCGTTTGAGAAATCCTCATCTTTCGGTTACACCGCAGGATTTAGCACCTTATGTTACCACAGGTTGCCGGACATCATCGGGCCTGATCCCTCCGTCACTCTTGATAAGGTATGAATTTGTCGAGGAGTATTATATAGCAGGGTCGCCGTTTTGTCAATAGTTAAATTATCCCTTTCCAGATGAGCATAACCAGAACCAGAGTGGCAAAGACAAATAGGGCAATAGGCCAGATGGGGAAAACTGCCTTTTTGCCGGCAGTTTCAGCCGGCGGCAACAAATGGGCAGAACGCAGAGCAGAGGAAACGCCTTTATACAAAACCATAGTCAAAGTCGCATTGATACCGCTTTTGAGCAGGTTAAAGGGAGCAAATACGGTCAAGAGCATTCCGGCCACCGTTTCACGGGGTATATCCATATACAGAGGCGTAATCAAATAGTTCCATAAAACCATACCGGCGGTCATACAAACCGCTCCGCTGACAAGGCCGATGATGGCTCCGGACAAAGTGCGCTTTCGACGGTAAATTGCGGAGGATACCCCCACAAACAGACCGGAGGATACGATGTTCATTATCAGCCCGATAATGCCGGTGGAACTGATCGTCACCAATTCCAGCAGTGCCACCGTAGCAGCCATTGCGATGCCCGCTATCGGACCGAACAGAAAACCGCCGATAGTCAGCAGTACATCCTTGGGTTCATAACTGAGGAACAGCACCACCGGTATGCGGATCAAGGACACAGAAGCAAAGGATAAAGCCACCAGTATGGCCATAGCCGTTAACCGGCGCAACCGCCACGAAGAGTTGTTCATAATGATCTTCCTTTCAAAATTAAAACGCCTTGTGACAGAGCGTCACAAGGCGTAACACAGCAAATGTGTTTCTTCTTTCATCCGGACTATACCGTCGGTACCGGAATTTCACCGGTTCGGCACCCAATGGGTGTTAGCGGACTGTGACCGCCGGTGGGGATTTGCACCCCGCCTCGAAGACTACATAATTATCATACCGCAAAAATGCGGTTTGTCAAGCAAATCCGGGTAAATTGTTGTAATAAGCGACTGCCAGCCGGTCGCACCGCTCGTTTTCCGGGTGTCCTTGGTGTCCCTTAACCCATACAAATTCCACTTGATGACGTTTGAGAAGGGGGAGTAATCTCTCCCACAAGTCTACGTTCAGAGCCGGTTTCTTGTCCGCTTTTCGCCATCCGTTGCGTTGCCAACTATATACCCAGCCTTTGGTAATGGCGTCAATGACGTATTTGGAGTCGCTGGTCAGACGCACTTGACACGGCTCTTTGAGTGCTTCCAATGCACGGATAACGGCGGTCAACTCCATGCGGTTGTTGGTGGTTTCCGGTTCTCCGCCGCAAAGTTCTTTTTCGTGCCCCTCATAGCGAAGGATGGCACCCCACCCGCCTTTGCCGGGGTTGCCGGAACAGGCGCCATCGGTGAATACTTCTACAAATTTCATAATAAGCCTCCGTGTTGCAGGGAGTTTGTGCACTCATTGACGACAGTATATCAAAAAATTTACAGTTTCGCAATACTAAAATCCACAAATCGTGCCTATAATATTCTTGTCCCACAGCAAAAGCAATGTCTTGACAATTTTAAAGTAATAAGATAATATATATACAACTGTTGCGTGTACGGATTTGTCGGCTAAGGCCGACAACTACCCCTGGTTTAATGTGTGCGGAAAAAGATAGGTGCGGAGCCTGTCACACCGAATGTACTTCGGTTCGATACCCTAGCAGATACCCACGGACAGCCTCACCCTTTGGTGGGGCTGATTGCCGTGTTATCACAAAACAGACAGAAAAGGAGGAAGACGATGTCTGAAATGAACAAGAAACCCGAAAACAGAAAAAACAACAATACGAAAAACAACAGACAGCCCAATCGTTGGGGCGAAAAACAGGCGGAAAAGAAAAATCCGCCCCAGAACCAAAAGAATAAGCCGATGACCGCAGCACAGTCGGCTTCTCATACCTCCGCTATGCAGGCCGAAAGGGCGCCTCGTACTGGGAAAAAGAACTATCGCAAGCCAAAGAATACTGCGTCTAAAGTGCCGGCATTGCCCATCCACTATACCGTGTTGGGCGGACTGAATGAGATAGGCAAAAATATGGCGGTGCTGGAATACGGCGACGACGCCATCATCATTGACTGCGGTATGTCCTTCCCGGATGAAGACCTTCTGGGTGTCGATGTGGTGCTTCCGGACTTTACCTATGTCACCAAGATCAAGGATAAGATCCGTGGTATTTTCATCACCCACGGTCACGAGGACCACATCGGTGCTTTGCCGTATCTTCTCAAGCAGATGGATATTCCGGTGTATGCCGGCCGCTTGACGGTGGCTCTTATCGATTCCAAGTTAAAAGAGCACGGTCTTGCGGGTAAGATGCGTCTGCACGTGGTGGATGCCGGCGGCGTTATCCACATTGGCAGTCATTTGACCGTAGAATTTGTGGCGGTGAACCATTCCATCCCTGATGCGATGGCGCTGGCGATCAAAACGCCCCACGGATACATTGTGCACACCGGTGACTTTAAGGTGGATTTCACCCCGGTGATGGGGCCTGCCATCGATCTGCAGCGCTTTGGCGAACTGGGTCGTGAAGGGGTGTTGGCATTGCTGGCTGACTCCACCAACGCCGAACGATCGGGCTATACCCCCAGTGAACGGGTGGTGGGTGAGAGCTTTGCTAACCTGTTCCGCAAGGCGGAGAAAAAGCGCATCATTGTGGCGACTTTCTCATCCAATCTACCTCGAATTCAGCAGATTATGACCGCTTCTGCGCTGGATGGCCGTAAAGTGGCGGTTTCCGGACGCAGTATGATCAATTTTGTCAACATTGCCCAGGAACTGGGTTATCTGCACATTCCCGAGGGGTTGCTGATCGATATTGATGCCATCAACCATTACCCCAAAGAGAAGGTCACGCTTATCACGACCGGCAGTCAGGGCGAGCCTATGTCGGCGTTGACACGTATGGCATTCTCCGACCATCGTAAGGTCGAGGTGGGCCCGGATGATTACATCATCATTTCTGCGACTCCGATCCCCGGCAACGAGAAGACGGTAAGTAAAGTCGTGAATGAACTGATGCGCCGTGGCTGCGTGGTGGTATACGAAAAGATGTACGACGTTCACGTATCCGGCCACGCCTGTCAAGAAGAATTGAAGATCATCCACACCTTGACCCGGCCTAAGTTTTTCATCCCGGTCCACGGAGAGCAAAAACACCTTTACAAACACGCTTTGTTGGCTCAGAGTATGGGTATGCCGGAAAAGAATGTATTGATTACTGAAATCGGCAAGACCATTGAATTGACCGCCGAAAAGATGGCGGTGGTGGGTTCGGTTCCTGCCGGACGTGTGTTGGTTGACGGTTTGGGTGTCGGCGATGTGGGCAGCATCGTGCTTCGTGACCGTAAACATTTGGCAGAAGATGGTCTGATCGTGGTGGTTGCCACGATAGACAGTGCCACCGGAGAACTGATCTCCGGCCCGGATATAGTGACCCGTGGCTTCGTCTATGTCCGGGAGGCAGAAACGCTGATCGATGAGATACGGGAGATCGCCCGTAGAGGATTGGAGGATTGCTGCCGCAATCCTCGCTGTGACTGGAACACGATGAAGACCCGGGTGCGGGACGATCTTTCTCGGATGCTGTTCCAGAAAACCAAGCGCAGTCCGATGATCCTGCCCATCATTATGGACGTGTAATTTCGATTGAGTACCGGAGGATATTTCTATGAAAGTGTTGTTGAAACAGGATGTAAAAGGTCAGGGCAAAGCCGGACAGATCGTGAATGTGTCTGATGGTTATGCCCGCAACTTTCTGTTTCCCCGCCAGTTGGCGGTGGAGGCAGATGCGGCGGCCGTGAATGAGGTTCGCACCAAAAACGAGGCCGCTCAGTATCACGCTAAGGTGGAGAAAGACAATTCTCTGAAAGCGGCGGACACCTTGAAGGATAAGATTATTGAGATCAAGGCAAAAGCCGGCAGTGCCGGTCGCTTGTTTGGTTCTGTGACCACCAAAGAGGTGTCTGCGGAACTGGATAAGCAGTTTGGTATTAAGGTGGATAAGCGTAAGATCTCAATGGAAGACATCAAGGCGTTTGGCAGTTATTCTGCCGAAATCAAACTGCCCCAGGGCGTTGTGGCAAAGGTGACGGTCAAAGTCACGGAGTAAGAAAGTGTCAACGGAAAGGTGGTTATCTCTATGGCAGAAGATAAAACCACACAAGTGAATGACGGATTGGGTTTGCCGTACAGTCTGGAGGCGGAGCAGTCTGTTTTGGGTGCCGTTTTGGTGGATCCTGACCAGGTCAATGAGGTTGCCGACGTATTAAAGCCGGAGTATTTCTATTTGCCGGAGCATCAGATGATTTTCAACGTGATGATGCAAAAGATGATCAGCAACGAGCGCATTGACTTTGTTACGGTGCTGGAATCGCTGAAATCCACCGGCTTTTTCTCCTCAGAGGATGGCAAATCCTATTTGCTGAAATTGGCAAATATGGTGCCGTTCCTGTCCAATCTGCAGAACTATGCAAAAATCGTGCGGGAGAAATACGAGGCTCGGTGTCTGATCAACGCCGCCCGCAAGATCACCGAAATGGCGATGGATCCGGCAACGGAACCGGATAAATTGCTGGATATGTCGGAGGAGAAGATTTACAATATCCGACAAGGCAGACAAGCCGGAGGGCTGATGCCCATTCAGGATGTTCTGGCCAGCAACTATGAGATGTTCCGCAAACTGACCTCGGACGAGCGGGATCAATATGTGGGAATCCCCACCGGTATCTCTGCATTGGACGAAGTAACCAGCGGTTTAAACCGTTCCGATCTGATCATCGTGGGTGCTCGCCCCGGTATGGGTAAAACCAGTTTCGCTTTGAATATTGCCCGCAATGTGGCGATCTTGCAAAAGCGGGTGGTTGCGATCTTTAACTTGGAAATGTCCCGGGAACAGATGGTGAACCGTTTGTTGTCCTCCGAGGCTCGGGTTTCCAGCCAGAAATTGCGCACCGGCAACCTGACCCCAGAAGAGTGGAGCCGGATTTCGGCGGCGTCCAGCGTGCTTTGCCAGGCGCCCATCTATCTGGACGATACCGCCAGCATCACCGTGCCGGAGATGAAGGCACGCTTGCGCCGCATCCACGATCTCGGCTTTGTGGTTATTGACTATCTGCAGTTGATGCACGCCGCCAAAAAGACGGATAATCGTGTCCAGGAGGTCAGTGAGATCACCCGAAGTCTGAAAATTCTGGCCAAGGAATTGAATGTGCCGGTGATGGTATGTGCCCAGTTGTCCCGTGGCACCGAAAAACAAGCCAATCATCGTCCTGCTTTGGCGGATCTGCGTGAATCCGGCTCTATTGAGCAGGATGCGGATCAGGTGCTGTTCCTGTTCCGCCCGGAATATTACGGAAACAACGATCAAGACCCTACAGCGGCTCCTGCCGCCAGCGTGGCAGAGGTTATTGTGGCTAAGAACCGTCACGGTGAGTTGCGGACTGTGGAACTGGCCTGGGCCGGCGAATTTACTCAGTTTACTTCTCTCGACGGACAAAGGAACGAATATGGCGGTTGATTTTGCTGGAAAGGTTTTTGCCTTTACAGGCAAAAAAGCCTTATTTTCTGCGCCTTGTCACGTGTTGGTTGGCGTTTCCGGCGGTGCCGATTCGATGGCGCTTCTGCATCTGCTGACCCATTGGCCTGTGGCGGGGGTTCGGGTTTCTGCTGTGCATATTCACCACGGACTGCGTGGCGATTCGGCGGACAGGGACGAACAGTTTGTCCGTCAGTACTGTGCTGATGTAGGCATCGACTTGACGGTCTATCGTGAAGATGTTTCAGCCTTGGCGAAAAAAGACGGTCTCACGATTGAAGAGGCTGGCCGTCGGATCCGGTATGCGGATTTTGAAAAATGCCGGCAGGAGATCGGCGCTGACTATATCCTTACCGCTCATACCGCTTCGGATCAGGTGGAAACGGTGTTGATGAGAATGGTTCGTGGCACCGGCGTGGATGGGCTGGCCGGTATTCCGGCTGTCCGTGGTGCGATTCGCCGTCCGTTACTCGGTTGTAACCGTGAGGAAGTGGAGGCCTATTGCCGTGAAAAGCATTTGGATTATATTATCGATGAAACCAATGCGGATGTGGGGTATACCCGCAATCGTATCCGTCATGAGGTGATGCCGCTTCTCCGTCGAATAAATCCGGCGGTGGATGAGGCTATCTTACGTTTGAGCAGCAGTGCGGCGGATGATTCGGCGCATTTGTGGGAAACGGCGGGTGATGCTCTCTCCAAAGACGAGTTGTTGTCACTCTCTGACTTGAAGGGCTTGTCTGTGCCGATAAGACGGAGGGTCATCATTCGGTTGCTTTCGGATGCCGGAGTACATTCCTATGATCAAAGCCACTTGTTAGCGGTTGAATCCTTGATCTCCAATGGGTGCGGTATGGTGCGGTTGCCCGGCGGTATATCTGCTGTTGTGTTATCTGACCGCCTGTGTTTCTTGCCAACAAGCGACACCAAAACGGCGGTATTTGATCCGTTAAATGTGGATGAACTTCCTTTTTCCTTCTCGATTGATGGGCACAAATATACCGTTTCGGTAACAGAATCGAATCCATTTATAAATGTTCATAATTTGTTCTCCAATAGGGCCCTGGATTATGATAAAATTCAAGGTAAGCTTTATGTGCGTGGTCGCAGAGAAGGGGACTGGATCCATCCCGCCGGACGTGGTGTTGGCAAAAGTCTGAAAAAACTGATGAACGAATACAAGATCTCGGTATTGGAAAGAGAGCGCTTTCTGCTTTTGTGCGACGATGTTGGTGTGGTGCTGATTCCCGGTTATACCTGCGATGAACGGGTGAAGATCACAGCCGATACCAAACATTTTCTCGTATGGAATGAGTGCACAGAGTAAGGCTAATTAACATAATTTTGATTTCACGGTTAGGAGTGAAAGGATGGAACCTAAAAAGAACAACCCCGGAAAAGTCTTTTTGAAAATCGCATTGTTATTGGGCCTTCCCATTGCCCTTTTCTTTGCGTTCTCTTCTATGCTGACCGATACGAGTACGACCAAAAAGGAAGAGCCGGTGTATTCCGATTATCTACAGTACATCTATGATAATAAGGTGCAAGAACTCTCTCTGGATATAAGCACTGGCGAACTGAAAATGACGCTGCGAGAGGAGTTCCGCACAGACCGTAATGAGGACGGCAAAATTGACGAAAAGGACTACGTCATTTCTTATACCGTTCCTAATGTCGGGTTGTTTTTGGAGCGTGTGGATCCGGTCATCACCCAGCGCCAAATGGATGACGACCCCAACAACGACATCAAGTATAACGAGATAAAACAGGCGGATATGTCCTGGATAAGCACCTGGTTGCCGATCATTTTGATGGGCGGTTTGATGGTGTTTTTGTTCCTGTCTATGCGTCGCTCTCTGGGCTCTATGGATGGTGGCCCCGGAAAGATGATGGGCTTTGGCAAAGCAAAGATCAAACAGGTTGCTGACGATAAGCGTAAAACTACCTTCGATGATGTGGCCGGTGCGGATGAAGAGAAGGAAGAACTGCGTGAAGTGGTGGAATTCCTAAAAGATCCTCGCCGTTTCACCGAGTTGGGCGCTCGTGTGCCTAAGGGCGTATTGCTGGTGGGCCCTCCCGGTACCGGTAAGACGTTGCTGGCCCGTGCTGTGGCCGGTGAGGCCGGGGTGCCGTTCTTCTCGATGTCCGGTTCGGATTTTGTAGAGATGTATGTCGGTGTGGGCGCCTCCCGTGTCCGTGACTTGTTTGAACAGGCAAAAAAGAATGCGCCCTGCATCATTTTTATTGACGAGATCGATGCGGTGGGCCGTCAGCGTGGTGCCGGCCTTGGCGGTGGCCACGATGAGCGTGAGCAGACTCTGAACCAGTTGTTGGTGGAGATGGATGGCTTTAGCGGCAATGAGGGCATCATTATGATCGCTGCCACGAACCGTCCGGACGTGCTGGATCACGCTTTGATGCGTCCCGGCCGTTTTGACCGTCAGGTGGTGGTGAACACGCCCGATCTGACCGGCCGTGAAGCAATTTTGAAAGTTCACGCTAAGGGTAAACCGTTGGCTCCCGATGTGGATCTGTCGGTCGTGGCGAAATCCACGGCCGGCTTCACCGGTGCCGATCTGGAAAACTTGTTGAATGAGGCGGCGCTGTTGGCGGCCCGCCGGGATCGGCGAGCCATCACAATGGATGAAATTGACGAAGCCACCGTGAAGGTGGTGGTGGGTACCGAAAAGCGTAGTCACGTGATGACCGATAAAGAGAAGAAACTGACCGCCTATCACGAGGCGGGTCATGCGGTGGTCACGTATTTCTGTGAGACGCAGGACCCGGTGCATCAGATCTCCATCATTCCCCGGGGTATGGCCGGCGGCTATACGATGAGCTTGCCCCAACAGGATCGTTCTTATAAGTGCCGTGGTGAGATGCTGGAGGATATCCAGGTCTTACTGGGCGGCCGTGTGGCTGAGGCGTTGACTTTGGAGGATATTTCCACCGGCGCTTCAAACGATATTGAGCGTGCCACCGAGATTGCCCGCCGTATGGTCACAAAATTTGGTATGAGCGATAAACTTGGCCCCATCTGCTATGCTGCCTCTGACAGCGATGAGGTGTTCCTTGGCCGGGATTTCGGCCACACTCGCAGTCACTCCGAAGAGGTGGCGGCGCAGATAGACGCCGAGGTCCATCAGATGCTGACCGAGGGATATGCCGAAACCGAAAAGAAATTGCGTGAGCATATGGATAAATTGGTGGCGGTTGCGGAAAAACTGATCGTGTCTGAAAAGATGGATGGCGAAGAGTTCCGCCAAATTATGGAAGAAACGATCCAGGAGCCTTTGTCGGAATAAGTATGGATTGACTTTTCGAAACCAATGAGATATACTGTTTATAGACAATAATGGTTATAGGAGGTTTTGGTATGTTCAAGAAAAAATCCAACGTGTTTTGGGTAGCGGTGGTTGCCGCCGTGGTGGCCGCTTTGACTACCGTTGTTCTTCTGGCTCTTCGTGCCCGTAAAAAGGCCAATGAGGTCTCTGCGGACGATTTTGAGGATTGTGACTACGACTGCGATTGTCTGTATGTAGACGACGAAATAGAGCCTCTGACCGATGACGAATGTGAGTCTGAGGAGTAAGATGGTATGTAAAAGACCCGCTGACCGATCGGTCAGCGGGTCTTTTATCGTTACTTATAATCGGGTCAAACTGGATCTTTTTCGTGTTCGTTCGGAATAGGAAACGCTAAGAGCCAATCCAATCCCCAAATACAGCGTAACCACGGAACTGCCACCATCGCTGAAAAAGGGGAGGGTGATGCCGATAACCGGCAAAACCCGCAGATTCATTCCGAGGTTGATGAGCGACTGGAACCCGATGAGCGCCATCATACCGACACACAGATAAGTGCCCAGAGAATCCTGGGAGCGCTTGGCACAACGGTACAACTCCAATACCAACAAACCAATAATCAGTAATAACAGAATTCCGCCCAGAAAGCCAAATTCTTCTGCGGCAACAATGAATATCAGGTCATTGTTGCGGGCAAACAGGGTGGGGTTTGCTCCTTGCAGATAACCTACGCCGGTCAGTTGCCCCGATCCGATGGATTTGAGCGCTTCAAATTGCTGCCACCCGGCACCCTCGAGGTATTTTTCTACATAGGGGGGGAGAATGCACAGAAACCGAGCCTTTTTCTCCTCGTTCATAAAATAGGTCCAGAGAATGGGTATCACCGCACACACACCGGTAAAACCCAGTACATAGTACAGTAGATTCACGCCGCTGACTAACAGCATACAGAGGAAAATGGAGATGAATACCAGGGCGGTACCGTCATCGCCCTGGAGAAATACCAACAGGATGTGGATACCGCCGTGCAGACAGAGTCCCAATACGGTGGTGAAGCGGCGGATATGCTCCTGCACCCGGGTCAGGTGCATAGAAAACGATATGATAAAACTGATCTTCATCAACTCTGCGGGCTGAAAGGTGATCGGCCCGATTGCCAGCCAGGCAGTATCGTCTGTTCCGGTGGCGTTGAGCCCTAGCGGTGTGAATGTGAGAAGCACCAACAGAATGGATATACCGCTCCATAAAGGCCATAGTGAGCAGATGTTCTCATAATCCATATGGGATACAAGCAAAGCAATGACGATACCGCCCGCCGAGGCGATGATCTGCATAAGAGAACCGCTCCAGCCTTCTCCCACGCCGTAGGAGGCAGAGTAAACCAGCAGACAGCCAAAAATGGATGCCGAGAGACACAAAAACAATAACCGCAGGTTGGTATAGCGGAAAAAAGATATGACCTTATCGATCGGGCGCTTATTTCCAAATTGCACTGTATTTGCCTCCTTTCTATAGATGTCCTATCTATTATAGCGGACTTTTTTAAATGTTGCAAGATTTCTCTTTCATTATTTGAAAAGATATGCTATAATAATCAAAAATCAAGCAGAATTGTGATGGGCGGTGAAAGCGTGGGCCATATCTATCGTTCGGAATCGGTGATGATGACAGAAGAATACGGCAGACAACTGGCAAAAGAACTGGAGTGCGGGACGGTCGTCGCCCTGTTCGGCGGAATGGGTATGGGAAAGACCGCTATGGTGCGGGGTATCGCTGACGGTCTTGGACTCACCGCAGAGGTCTCCAGTCCCACCTTTGCCTTGGTGCACGATTATGGCGGTCAACCGCCCTTGGTGCATTTTGATATGTTCCGGGTATCCGGATGGGAGGATCTGTATTCCACCGGATTCTTTGACTATTTGGATTCTGGCGCCATTCTGGTTGTGGAATGGAGCGAAAATATTGAAAATGCCTTGCCTGATGATGCTATCCGGTTGTATTTTGAGCGGATAGACGACACCACCAGGACGATTGAGAGAGGGTGACCGCTATGCCGCTGATCTTGGCTATCGACACATCTGCAAAGCCGGTTTCCTGCGCCTTGGTGCGGGATGGCCGTGTTTTGAGCAGTTTTTATTCCAATACCGGCTTGACCCACAGTCAGACTCTGATGCCTATGATACAGAATCTAATGGACATTTCCGGTATAACCGCACGACAACTGGATGCCATAGCCGTGAATGCCGGTCCCGGTTCTTTCACCGGAGTCCGCATCGGCGTATCCGCTGCAAAGGGGATCGCCTTTACAAACGACATACCTTGTGTTTCCGTATCCACCCTAGAAAGTATGGCAGAGCAGGTGACCGCACCGACGGTCTCCGTCATCTGTTGCGGGATGGATGCCCGGTGCCAGCAGGTATATACGGCACTTTTTGCAAAAAATGAGATAGGGGAGACGGTTCGTCTTTCGGAGGATGCCGCCGTTTCTCTGACCGACTTGGAACAAATGCTGAAAAAAACAGAGAAACCGATCATTTTGGTTGGCGACGGCAGCGAACTGTGTTATAATGCTTTCAAGGATTCCATTCCGCATATTCAGATCGCACCGCCTTCTGTGCGCTACCAGAATGCGGCCGCCACGGCGGTGTTAGCACACCGCTTATATGAGGTAGGTCAGACGATTTCTGCTGAGGATTTACTGCCGGTTTACCTGCGTTTGCCTCAGGCGGAAAGAGAATTAAATAGCCGGCTCAATAACAAATAAATGCGAGCGATCGCATTATATGGAGGTAATCATTATGGCAAAGGCTCCTTTTATCGCAGAACATCCGTTGATTCAGCACAAGGTCAGTATGCTCCGTGACATATCCACACCTTCCAATCAGTTCCGTGGTCTGATCAAAGAGATTACGGAATTGCTGGTGTATGAGGCGACCCGTGACCTGCCCACCTGTGAGGTGGAGGTGCAGACCCCCCTTCAGGTCGCAAAATGCCGGGTGATCGCCGGTCGTAAGCTGGCGTTCGTGCCCATTCTCCGTGCCGGTTTGGGTATGGTGGATGGCGGCTTGGAACTGGTTCCTTCTGCACGTGTGGGTCATATTGGTATGTACCGGGATGAAGAAACGTTGATTCCCCATCCTTACTACTGCAAACTGCCCAAGGATATCAATGAGCGGGATGTGATCGTTCTTGACCCGATGTTGGCAACCGGTGGCTCTGCTGTGGATGCCATTGACCAAATCAAGACCAAGAATCCCCGCTCCATCAAGTTTATGTGCATTATTGCCGCTCCGGAGGGACTGAAATTCCTCAACGAAAAGCACCCGGACGTGCAGGTATACTGTGCCTGTCTGGATGAGCGTCTTAATGAAAACGGATACATTCTGCCAGGTCTCGGCGATGCGGGAGATCGGATTTTCGGCACCAAATAATCACCCTAACCGCCTTTGTCAAAAAAATCGGCAAAGGCGGTTATTTTATGGTTGTCTTATGCACTTATATATGATATAATAACATTTGTGTAATTGTGTATAGGTGTAGGAGGTGCCGGAAGTGAATACTGAGTTGATTTCTGGCAATCTCCTATCTTGGTATTCATCCCATTTCCGCACCTTGCCCTGGCGGTCAGAGCCGACCCCGTATCACGTTTGGGTTTCCGAGATTATGTTGCAACAGACTCGGATCGAAGCCGTTTTGCCTTATTACGAACGGTTTATTACCGCCTTGCCGGATGTTCGCTCATTGGCCGAAGTGCCACAAGAAATGTTGTTGAAACTTTGGGAAGGGCTTGGCTATTATTCCCGGGCACGCAATCTGCAAAAGGCAGCCCGGATCTTGGTGGAAAAATATGACGGAGAAATGCCGGCCGATTACGAGCGGTTGCTGGCTTTACCCGGCATCGGCCCCTACACGGCCGGCGCCATCGCTTCGATCGCTTTTTCCATCCCTGTTCCGGCAGTGGATGGAAATGTGATGCGGGTGCTTTCCCGCTTGACCGGTGATGATACCGACGTGCTGTCCACAGCCGGCAAAAAGCGTTTTACCGACCTTGCTTGGCAACTGATACCTGAGCAGGAGCCGGGACGGTTTAATCAGGCGCTGATGGAGTTGGGGGAAAGGATCTGTTTGCCAAATACCACGCCAAATTGCCCAATATGTCCCTTGAACGGAGAGTGTGTTGCCTGTCGCCAAGGAAATGCATCTGACCTCCCGGTACGCATCAAAAAGACCAAGCGCCGTGTAGAAGAACGCCGGGTGATCGTGGCTGTTACAGATGAAGATGTTCCTCGTCTTTTGCTTCATCGCCGTGAGGATTCCGGCCTTCTGGCGGGACTGTGGGAGTTGCCCAATACATTGTCAAAAGAGCCGTTAGAAGCATTGCCGGCAGATTTGCGGGAGCATTGTGTTTGGGTTGGTGCTCTGCCTGAAGGTAAGCATTTGTTTTCCCATATCGAATGGCGGATGTCCGGCAGTTTATACCGTTTTTATAGTCCGCCATTATTACCTGACGGGTATTCGTTGGTGGATTATGCCGCCTTACAAAAAGGATACCCTTTGCCGGGGGCCTTCCGGCATTTTGCAAAACTTTTTCCAAAACTTTTATGCAAGGAGCAAACGTAATGGATCAGAGAAAAGATTATCTCAGTTGGGATGCGTATTTTATGGGTATCGCTCTGCTTTCCGCCCAGAGAAGCAAGGACCCGGGCACCCAGGTCGGCGCCTGTATTGTGGGGCCGGACAATAAGATTATGTCGGTAGGCTATAACGGAATGCCCACCGGGTGTTCGGATGAGGTGATGCCTTGGGCTCGTGAGGGTGCTCCTATGGACACCAAATACCTGTATGTGTGCCATGCGGAGTTGAATGCCATTCTCAACTACGGTGGCGGCAGTATCCGTGGTGCTACGGTTTATACCACGTTGTTCCCTTGTAATGAGTGTGCCAAAGCGCTGATCCAGGCTGGTGTAAAGCGGGTGGTGTATCTGTCGGACAAATACAGCGACAGCGACTCGGTTCAGGCATCTAAATTGATGTTTAAGATGACCGGTGTCACCTTTGACCGTTATGAGATGACCGGCAATACCTTTACGGCGGAGTTGTGATGATGAATAAAGTAGCATTGGTGACCGGCGCATCCCGAGGGATCGGTCGGGCTATTGCACGGCAATTGGCTAGAGACGGTTACGCCGTAGCGGTGCATTGCCACCATTCCACCGAGTTGGCAGAGGAACTGTGTAATGAGATCGTATCTGCTGGCGGCGCTGCCTCTGTGTTTGTGTGTGATATCGCTGACAGCAACCGTGTCAATTCGATGATCTCCGATATAACCCGCAAGATGGGGAGCATTTCGGTGTTGGTAAACAATGCCGGTATTGCTCAGCAAAAACTGTTTACTGACCTCAGTGATGAGGAGTGGCACCGGATGATGGCCGTTCACGTAGACGGCGCTTTCTATACCTGCCGGGCAGTATTGCCGGAAATGATTCGCAATCACAACGGTGTCATTGTGAATGTTTCGTCTATGTGGGGGCAGACCGGCGGATCTTGTGAAGTGCATTACTCCACCGCTAAAGCGGCGCTGATCGGTATGACCAAAGCGTTGGCCAAAGAGGTGGGGCCCTCCGGTATTCGGGTTAATTGTGTGGCTCCCGGTGTGATAAAGACCGATATGCTGGCGGGCTTTGATGAGGATACGTTAGCAGATTTGGCGGAAGAAGCCCCTCTGTGCCGTATAGGTACGCCGGAGGATGTGGCTGCGGCGGTTTCTTTTTTGGTTTCGGATAACGCCGGTTTTATCACCGGTCAAATATTGGCGCCTAACGGCGGCATCGTCATTTAATTTTGGAGGTAAAAACAATGATTGCTATTGCTTGTGACCATGCGGCTTTGGAACTTAAGGCCGAAGTGATTAAGATTTTGGAAGAGCGGGGTCTGGAATATGAGGACTTTGGCACCTATACTTCGGATAGTTGCCATTACCCGATCTATGGCGCCAGAGCCGCTCATGCGGTGGCTTCCGGTAAATGCGACCGGGGTATTTTGATTTGCGGCACCGGCATCGGTATGTCGCTGGTTGCCAACAAGGTGAAGGGCATCCGTTGCGCCTTGTGCAGCGATTCTTATTCGGCAAAAATGACCCGTGCTCACAACGATTCCAATATGTTGGCTATGGGCGCCCGGGTGATCGGCGTTGAGGTTGCAAAAGAGATCGTTACTGCGTGGCTGGATACACCGTTTGAGGGCGGTCGTCACCAGACTCGTATCGATATGATCACCGCCATTGAAAACGGTGAACTGGTAGAATAATCGGAGGCAGAATAATGAGCAAACGTGCAAAGAAGACGCTGAGTGTTGCTGTTAGTTTGTTTTGGCGTCTGTTGTTGGCGATGGTGCTGTGCGCCATCCTGTATGTGTCTATGAATGTGATCACCACTGCTTTTTTTAGCGATGTGGTGGGTTATCAGGTGTATGAGCAGGATGAGTCCGGTGAAGTGTTTCAAGTAGGTGAGGACTATTACTACGAAGAGGGAGAAGAGCACGTAACAGCGGTAGATCTGGGTCTTAAGGATAATCAACTGTTGACCTCCATTCGAGTGGTTCCGGAGAGCAAACAAACCGTGATGAATTGGGTCACCCAGATTCTGCTGCTCATTCTGTTCGGAATTTTTCCTTATCATATCTTGTGGTCCTTTGGAAACCGGGACGATACCAATACCCGCTATCGGGGACAGCGCCCCGATCCGTGGCGTGGTGTCAAGATCGGTTTTTTGGCAACCACTCCTTTTATACTGGTTTGGCTGCTATTGGTGATTTCTAAGTGCGGGGTGCTGAGCGAGGTTATGGTGCAGGCGTATCGGATCACCGCATTCCCGTTCTATCCGTATGTCAACTGGTTGTTGGGTACGGCAACTGCCTCTGTCGAGATTGCTTGGTGGCGGATCTTGTTGCTGTGTCCCATCTATCTGTTCGTCCCTGCCATCAGCGGTATTTCGTACCGTTTAGGGGGTAAACAGTTCTCTTTTGCAGAGTTTATTACTTTTAAGAAAAACAAGGTCGAAGACGACGGCGAAATCTAAAGCATACCTCCTGTCGCTCTCTCATACATTTTTATGGGTGATGTAGGGTGCGTAGAGTGTGGATATTGCTGTGTTGTGTGTTGCTTTTGAGCGGCTGTGTACCGTCCAGAGAAGCGCAGGCGAATTCTAAAACTGGTTTTGTGCTTGTTGACCCCGGTCACGGTGGCTTTGACGGAGGTGCCGTCGCAGAGGACGGAACCACCGAAAAACACATAAACCTGGCGGTCTCTCTGCTGTTGCGGGATATACTGACGATCAGCGGCGTGCCGGTGCGTATGACCCGTGAGACCGATATCGGATTGCAGGATGCTGAGTTTGAGACTGTTCGACAGAAAAAGATCAGCGATATGAAAAACCGGTTGATCTTGTATAACCAAGCAAGCACGGTGATCGCTGTTCATCAGAACCACTTTTCAATTCCCAAATATTCCGGCACACAGGTGTTTTATTCGGTAAACCATCCCGACAGTATTCTCATAGCCGGTTGTGTGCAGGACGCAGTGCGGGAGCAACTCCAATTACTAAATGACCGGGAAATTAAACCGGCTACCGATGGCATTTACCTGTTACACCATACTACCGCACCGGCGGTGCTGGTCGAATGTGGTTTTTTGTCCAATCCCCAAGAGCGGGAACAACTATTGGATGAGCAATATCGTCAGCAACTGGCTTTTTGTATAGCGGTTGGTTATTTTCGATTCTATATGCAGAAATGAGGGGTTTTATGGCTCCCAAAACCAAATCCATCTATGCCTGTACAGAGTGCGGGTCCGAGTCCGCTAAATGGTACGGACGCTGTCCCAGTTGCGGTGCCTGGAACACTCTGGAGGAGCAAATCCAGACCCCTGCCACCGCTTCGGTCAAGGTGAGTGCTTCCTCCGTACAATCTATCAGCCACATTATTCCCAATGACAAACAACGGTATCACACGGGAATGAAAGAGTTGGATCGGGTGCTGGGCGGCGGTATTGTCCGTGGGGGATTAATGCTCATTGGCGGAGACCCCGGTATTGGTAAATCTACGCTTTTACTACAAATCTGTCAGCATTTGGGGGCAGACCATCGTATTTTGTATGTATCCGGTGAGGAGTCAGAGGGTCAGATCAAACTCCGAGCCGACCGATTGGGTGTCACCTGTGAAAATCTCTACGTTCTCTGTGAGAACGATATGGACGCTGTGTTGACGGCTATGCAAGAGGAAAAACCGGATATCGTTATCGTGGATTCCATCCAGACAATGAATCTGTCGCAGGTGGCGTCTGCCTCCGGCAGTGTTACGCAGGTGCGGGAGTGTACCTCTGCTATTATGCGAGTGGCAAAACGGATGGACATTCCTGTGTTTATCGTGGGTCACGTGAACAAGGACGGCGCTATTGCCGGCCCTAAGGTGATGGAACACATTGTGGACTGTGTGTTGTATTTCGAAGGTGACCGGCATTCCAGTTATCGCCTGCTCCGTTGTGTCAAAAACCGATACGGCTCCACCAATGAGATCGGCGTGTTCGAGATGGGGGACAAGGGCCTTGCGGAGGTGGAGAACCCTTCGCTGATGCTACTGTCCGGCCGTCCGTTGAATGTGAGCGGCTCTTGTGTGGCGTGTACGATTGAGGGTACTCGACCTATGCTGGCAGAAGTTCAGGGCTTGGTTTCGCCCACCGGGTTCGGTAACCCCCGGCGTATGGCGACCGGCTTTGACTATAACCGTTTGTCCTTGATTTTGGCGGTTCTTGAAAAAAGGGCCGGATACCTGTTCTCAAACCTTGATGTGTATGTGAACGTGGTGGGCGGTCTGTGGTTGGACGAGCCCGCCGTGGACCTGTCGGTGGCACTGGCGCTGATTTCCGGACTTAAGGACATGGCCATCTCGTCGGATACGATCGCTTTTGGCGAGATCGGTCTGACCGGTGAGATCCGAGCGGTATCCAACGCCGACTTACGTGTGAGTGAGGCGGCCAGAATGGGATTTAAAAAAGCGATCGTTCCTCATCACAACCTCTCCGGTATTACCGCACGCAACGACATTGAGATAATTGCGGTGAAGTCGGTAAGGGAGGCCTTTGAAGTGATTCAGGGATAAGGTGATAGCGTGAAGTTTAATAAAAAGGATATACTCCAGTTGGCGTTAATTGTTGTTGCAACGGCGGTGGTTTTCTTTGCGCTTGGTGCCTTTTGCGCCGATTTCTTTGAGATGAACCGTCTGGAGGTTACAGAGGTTAAGTACGTTCCGGATACGGCGCCTTCCTCTACAACCAGTTCTGCGACCACGGACACGGTATCCTCATCGACGGATTCTGTTGAACCGTCGACGACCACGACGTTGACGTCTGTTTCAACGACTTCTACTGCAACCGGAAATGCAACTACTACAACCGTTACTAATAAAGCGGTTTCGTCCTCTAAAGTTGCGACCGCATCGGTTACAAAGACTACGAATGAAGTGAAAAGCACTTCTTCGACAACAACGGCTAACACCTCCACTACGCTGGGTAAAATCAACCTGAACACGGCCACTAAAGAGGAACTGATGACCATAAAAGGCATTGGCGAGGTGTATGCCACCCGCATTATTGAGTATCGGGAATTGATCGGTTATTTTACCAGTCTTGAGGAATTGCTGGAAGTGAAAGGCATTGGCGAAAAGCGGCTGGCTCAATGGGCGCCGTATTTGACTGTATAATATCACCCCGAAAGGAGGAGTTTCTATGTCTGTGTCGTTTTGTTTGTTTGACCGCCTGGAAGATGGTCGTGAAATACATAAAATCACGCTGACCAATAAAGCAAGTACGTCCGTGTCGTTACTGACGCTGGGCGCCTCGATCCAGGCGTTCTGTTTTGAGGGCAAAGACATTGTTCTTGGTTTTGATAAAGCCGAATACTATTTCCGGTCTGGAGCCTATATCGGTGCCACGGTGGGGCGAGTATGCAACCGTACTGCCGACGGTCGCTTTACTCTGAATGGTACCACTTATGAACTTGCCTGTAATGAGGCGGAACGCCGGGTACATCTCCACGGCGGTATGGCGGGTTTTGATAAGAAGGTGTGGGATCTTACCATCATTCGTGAGGAGGAATATCCTTGCGTGTCGTTTTCGGCGTTCAGCGCCGATGGGGAAGAGGGATATCCCGGCAACCTGCTGTTACAGGTCACCTATACGCTGACCGAGGATAACCAACTGATGCTGGATTACAAGGTGAAAACCGATAAAGATACACCGGTAAATTTGACGAATCATTCCTATTTCAACCTAAATGGTTGCGATGGAGAAAAGGTGCATAACACCTTATTGAAAATCTGCGCCGAAGAGTTCACTCCTGTAAATGAGCGGCTGATTCCCACCGGTGAATATGCTCCGGTAGCCGGCACGGCCATTGATTTTCGTACTCCCAAACCCATTGGCGATGCGTTAGACTGTGAAGATGCGACGATGACGTATACCGGCGGCGTAGATCACAACTTTGTGCTGTCCTATGAACCGCAACCGATTCGTGAGGTTGCCTCTGCGTATAGCCCTTCCACCGGTATCCGGCTTCGCTGTTTGACCGATCTGCCCGGGGTGCAAGTTTATACCGGCAATTTCTTGGACGAGCCCGGCGGAAAATATGGTCTCAAATGGGGACCTCATCAGGGCTTTTGCCTGGAAACACAATTCTTTGCCAACAGTATCAATCAACCGAATTTCCCATCCATCGTGCTAAAAGCGGGGGAGACTTTTCTTTCTCGGACAGTGTATGCCGTGGATAAGGCTGAGGGGGGTGTGACGCTATGCGAGTGATTACCGGTTCTGCCCGTGGCAGACGCTTAGAAACGTTGCCGGGCGACACCACCCGACCCACCGGTGAAAAGGTGAAAGAGAGTCTGTTCTCGGCCATCCAATTTGATATAGAAGGGCGTCGGGTATTGGACTTGTTTGCCGGTTCCGGCCAGTTGGGCATAGAGGCTTTGAGCCGTGGCGCCTCCGGATGTGTTTTTGTGGATAAAAACACCGAAGCGGTGCAGGTCATCAAACGAAATCTGCAGCATACCGGACTGTCGGAAAGATCTCAGGTGTTGGGTACCGATGCCCTTTCGTATCTCTCACGACCCGGCGACCGATTTGATTTGGTGTTTCTGGATCCGCCCTATGCCTCGGAATTACTGATCCCTGTGTTGGAAAAAGTAGAACCTTTGGTGAATGATGGCGGTATCCTTGTCTGTGAAACGGACGATACGGTCGCTCTTCCGGAATGTTTTGGCCGTTTCTCGCTGGCTCGCACCTATCGGTTTGGTCACACCTATGTGTGGCTGTACCGTTATCACCCCCGAGAGGAGGTTGTTGTATGAAAATAGCCATTTGTCCCGGCAGTTTTGACCCGGTTACTTTGGGTCACCTGGACATCATTACTCGGGCATCCAAACTGTTTGACCGGGTGATCGTGGTTGTTATGTCCAATGCCTCCAAGTCACCGGTGTTTTCTCAGGTCGAACGGATGAACCTCCTTCAGCGGGTCATTGAAAACGCCGGAATTGATAATGTGATGGTGGATTGCTATGACGGTTTGTTGGCGGATTACGCCAAACTGCGGAATGCGACCGCCATCGTTAAAGGTCTGCGTGCTTTGTCGGACTTTGAATATGAGTTTCAGATGGCGCTGACCAACCGGAAATTGTACCCCGAAGCGGAAACGGTGTTTTTGACCACCGCCGCCGAGAATATGTATTTATCCTCCAGTCTGGTCAAACAGGTTGCCCGATTTGGCGGCGAGATCGATGGTTTTGTCCCGGCGTGTATCCTGTCCGATATAACAGAAAAGTTTAGAAAGGAAAGAGAAATATGAGCAAGAATATTGACGATATCCTGGAGCAGTTGGACGATATGTTGGATGCGGCTTGGGCAATGCCTTTGTCCGGGGGCAAGATTGTTGTGGATGGCGAAAAGATCCGTGATATGATGGACGACATCCGTGCCAATCTGCCCTCTGAAATACGGCAGGCTAAGGCCATTGTGGCTGACCGCACCGACATTGTGAACACCGCCAAGAAAGAGGCGGAGACCATTATCCGCAATGCGGAAGAACGGCGCAACCAGATCCTGTCCCACGAAGAAATTGTGGTGCAGGCTCAGGAACGTGCCAATGAGATCCAGGCCCAGACCCAGAAACGTGCCCGTGAGATGCGTCGTACCGCTCAGGAGTTTACTGAGGATATTCTGCGCCGCACTGAGGAGACTCTGGCACAACAAGTCAGTCAGGTTCGGCAGGCCCGTGTTTCTTTGCGCTCCAACAATAAGCAGACCGAAAACGCTACGGAATAAGTGCTGTACACTAAAAAGGGCAGGTGCCGGATGGCACCTGCCCTTTTACGAATTGTTTAATCAAACGCCGGGTTAAATGCATAAAAGTTTTTGCTGTCCAGACGGTCCTGGACAAGCCGTAGGCCTTCGCCAAACCGTTGGAAATGGACGATCTCTCGTTCCCGCAGGAATTTCAGCGGTTCCAAAACGTCCGGATCATCCACCAAGCGAATCAGGTTATCGTAGGTGGTTCGAGCCTTTTGCTCTGCTGCCAAATCCTCGTGCAAATCGGTGATGGGGTCCCCCTTGGACTGGAATGCCATAGCGCTAAAAGGCGTCCCTGCCGCTGCCACCGGATAGACACCGGTGGTGTGGTCGGTGTAATAGGGGGCAAAACCGCTGTCTTTGATTTGCTGCTCGGTGAGATTGCGGGTCAACTGATGCACCATAGCGCCCACCATCTCAAGATGAGCCAGTTCTTCGGTTCCTACATCCGTCAAAATGGCTTTGAGTTCGGGATAAGGCATACTGTATCGTTGGCTCAGATACCGCAGAGAAGCGCCGATTTCACCGTCCGGACCTC
>CAYSRL010000003.1:0-28123 GCA_964433515.1 uncultured Ruminococcus sp. | reverse complement strand
CTGTATCGTTGGCTCAGATACCGCAGAGAAGCGCCGATTTCACCGTCCGGACCTCCGTACTGGCTGATGATGACCTGCGCCAGTTTGGGGTTGGGATTCTTAATGTTTACCGGGTACTGTAACCGTTTTTCATATTGCCACACAATGCCCATCTCCTTTCCTATTATCCCAAGGCCATGGGTCGCTGACCCACTCGGTCCAGGAGTCGCCCACATCCGCCATTGTAACTACATAGTTGCCGTAGTGTTGTTCGTACTCGTCGATGAGTTGGGCCAACCGTTCTTTATAGACGCCTCTCAATTGCATAGCCTTCTTGTCGCAAGGATGAGAGTCTAGGTACAGCCCCAGGTCGTACAATGCGAATTTATACGCCGTAATGCGCTTCTCAATGGCATTTTTGCATACCATAGCGGGCCCTCCTTCCGTAGAAAGGTTTGTCAAGTTCCGGGAACAGGGTTCCTTGATTCAGTGCCTTTTCCGGCTCGTAGACTTCGCATAGATTCTGCCAGCGGACATAACCGATGGCCAATGCCGGATCTTCGGGAAATGGTGTTTTTGCTGAGTTGTTCATTCTACCGGTCTCCTTTCGTCGTGATGTATGTCCCTTAATCAGTGTATGTCCATCGTCCGAAAGGGTGCCAAAAAGGAGTGACCATAACGGTCACTCCTTTTTGGTGCTGTTCTTTTCTTTGTGTTTAAGTATCTGTTTGTAGAGGAGATATCCTATTCCGCTGACAGCGGCGGTGATGGCATAAACAATAATGGTCGTTACGTAGTTCTGCTTCATCATCATGTGGCCGCAAATGGTTGAGGATATCACAGAGGGGATGCGGGCAATCAGTGAAATTGTAAGAAATTCCTGCAAGGTCAGTTTGGTCAGTCCCACAAAATAGGTGAGGGCATCTTTTGGTGTACCGGGGATGAAAAACAGTAAAAACACCAGCCGTTTCAATTTCTTTTCATCGTTAAGAAATCGTAACTGACTTATTTTTTCTCGGGAAAGAAACAATTCCACTAATGGCGTGCCGAACTTCTTGACAAGCAGAAAGATGCCGGAGGAGCACAGGGCAATGCCCATCATACAGATCAGCGTGCCCTCTAATACGCCATAGGCATAGCCGGCGCCAAACTCAATCACTTCTCCGGGGATCAGGGCGAAGATGACCTGTATGCATTGAAGCCCCAACAGGATGAAGCGACCTTTCCATCCGAACCCTTCCAAAAACATCATAAACTCTTCAGACGAGGACATATAGGGTGCCAAAACCTTGGCAAACAAAACGGTGAGCAACCCTAACAAGAGCAGTGCCATGATCAAGGATACTGCTCCAAACCATTTCCGTTTTCGGATATACGCTTGTTCGTCTTTGTGTTTCATAGTTTCACCATCCAGTTATAAAATCAGCACACCCCATAGGATGTGCTGATTTCGGCAAACCATTATTTTTCGTTAAGGGCTCGCTCCAGCCAAATGCTGCCAATGTCCATCGCATTGTAAAGACCGACTTTTTCGCTCTTTTTCACAATACGGTCTTTCATCCGCACCTCGGGATCGGTGAGCATCAACTGAATCTGGATTTTCTCCGCCATCTTCATATCGTTCTCGTCCTTGGTAGAGAGAATCTGCATCACAATGACGTACTTTTCAGCCATGCTGCCGTAATAAAGAACGTTGCCGGAACGGACCAGCGGACGCCCCTTATACATCAGAAAAGGGGAATTCTCAGCCATATAAAATGACCTCCTTAATTATTGAGATAGGATTTCACCAGCGCACGCATCAACTCGTCCCGATCCACCTTGCGGATCAGGGCACGGGCGTTGTTGTGGGTGGTGATATAGGTCGGATCCTCAGAGAGGAGGTAGCCTACCAGTTGGTTGATGGGATTGTATCCCTTCTCTTTTAGAGCGTCGTAGACGGTGGTCATAATCACCTTCATAGCCTGCTCTTTATCATCGCCAAGAGAAAAGGTCATAGTACGATCCAACATAGTTCTGTCCTCCAATCAATGGTAGTATAAACTCATTATACAGCAAAATTTTGTATTTTACAAGGGGTTATGAGCGAAGAATGCAATCATTTTCCTTAAGTTTTGCAAAAATTTTGCTCAAAACGGGGTCAATATCCTCGTCGGACAGGGTGCGATCGGCGACCCGGAATTTCAGGCTATAGGCAACGCTCTTCTTTCCGGCTTCGATCTGAGCGCCCTGATATACGTCAAACAGTTCCACGCTCTCCAGCATTTTGCCTCCGGCTTTGCGGATGATCTTTTCAATAGTAGCCACCGGCATTGCGGCGTCGCACAGCAGAGCCAGGTCACGTTCCACGGCAGGGAAGCGGGGGAGAGCTTTATAAATGGTGCGGGGACGCTCTACGGCAAACAACGCCTGTAGATCCACCTCGGCCACATACACACGCACCGGCATCTCATACTGAGCGGCCACGTCGGGATGTACCTCGCCAAAGGTGGCGATAACGCTGTCACCAATACAAGCATTTGCTTGGCGTCCGGGATGCAGATACGGCTCGGAAGAGGCAGTGTATTCCACCTCGGCGCCGAATACGTCCATTAAACTTTCCAGGATACCTTTTAAGGTGAAGAAATCTTCGTGCTCACCGTATAGACCCAGCGCCAAAGTGGGGATCTCGGCAGGCTGTTCGGTGACCGGCAGAGCCTTGGGAACAAAGCGCTTGCTCACTTCGAACAGACGGACCGCCTTGGTCTTTCGGTTATAGTTGGTGGACAGTACAGTCAGCATACTGGTCAGAAGTTGCGTCCGCATAGTGGAGTATTCTTCACCCAAAGGATTCAGCAAGGTGACCGCTTGACGGCGAATGTCGTCCTCTGCCAGATTCAACGTGTCTATTGCCTTGCTGCCGATAAAAGAATAGGTGGCAATCTCTCGCATTTGGTTGGCGATCAGCACGCCCTTGATCTTGTCGGTCATAACCCGCTCGGGCAGTTTGCGACCACGGATAATGTCGCCACGGATGGGGGTGGACACGATGTGCTCGCACCCATAGATACGCATAACTTCTTCCGCCAAATCGGCGCAACCCTCTATATCATCACGGTTGGCAGGAATCTGGGAAGTAAGAATGCCATCGGTGATGGTGGTCACTATGCCCAAACTGTTGAGAATGTCAACAATGGTGTCATAAGCCACGTCAATACCCAACAGGTCGTTGATCTTCTGAGCGGGAACCGTAAGAGTGCGGGGAGCCGGCAGACCGTTGTTGCGGTCAATAACACCGGAAATGATGTCGCCGGCGTCCAGGTCGTTGATAAGTTGCAGAGCCCGTTCCATAGCGTATTCAACGCCGATGGTGTCCACGCCACGCTCAAAGCGGGCGCAAGACTCGGTGCGGACACCCAGCGTACGAGCGGTGCGGCGGACAGAATCCCGGCGGAATTTTGCACATTCAAACAGCAGATCGGCGGTATCCTCTTTGATCTCGCTGTTCAAGCCGCCGATAATACCCGCCAAGCAGGAGGGCTCCTCGGCGTCGGCGATCACCAGCATATTGTCTGTCAAGGTATGTGCCTTGTCATCCAGAGCAGTGAAAGGCTCGCCGTTTTTGGCACGGCGGACGATGATCTGGCTGCCCTTTACGTCACGCAGATCAAAGGCGTGCATCGGATGGCCGGTCTCCAGCATCACAAAGTTGGTGATGTCCACGATGTTGTTGATGGGGCGCATACCGGCGGCCCGCAGGCACTGCTTCATCCAGTCGGGTGACTCCTTGATGCGGAGGTTTTTCACCACACGTCCCATATAGCGGGGGCACAGATCGTAATCCTTCACATCGATCTTGATGTGGTCGTTGATATCGCCGCCAATTTCGGTATAGGAGGGGACAGGCGCCTTGAACTCTTTGCCCAAGGCAACGGCAGCCTCACGGGCGACACCCAACACACAGTTACAGTCGGGACGGTTGGCGGTGATCTTGAAATCGATGATGTAATCGTTCAGTTTCAGCACTTCCCGCATATCGGTACCGGCGGGATAGGTATCGTCCATGATCATAATGCCGTTGACATCCGCATTGGGGAAATCGCCGGCCTTCAGATTCAGTTCTTCACCGGAGCAGAGCATACCGTTGGAGGGAACACCACGGAGTTTGCCTTTGGTGATGTGCATACCGTTGGGAAGGTCGGATTTGTGCAGTGCGGCGGGAACATAGGCGCCTTCAAATACATTCTGTGCGCCTGTAACGATTTGAACAGGCTCTTCGGCACCCACATCGATCTGGCAGATCCACAAGTGATCGGAATCGGGGTGTTTTTCCATTGCCAGGACTTTACCCACAACCACGTTGTTCATCGTTTTAGACAGATCCTGCAGATCCTCTACTTCAAATCCGATGTGAATCATTTTCTCACAGAGTTCTTCCACCGGCACATCGATATCTACATACTGTTTGAGCCAACTTAACGAAATATACATAGCCCTAGCCTCCTTTAGTTGTCGAACTGCTCGAGGAACCGAACGTCGTTCTCGAACAGCAGACGGATGTCGCTGATTTTATAGCGGGTGGTGGTCAAACGGTCCAGGCCGATGCCGAAGGCAAATCCGGTATAGACCTCCGGGTCGATGCCGCCGGCCCGCAGGACGTTGGGGTGCACCATACCGGCGCCCAGGATCTCGATCCAGCCGGCACCTTTACAGACACGGCAACCCTTACCGCCGCATTCGGAACAGGTGACATCCACCTCAACGCTGGGCTCGGTGAAGGGGAAGAAAGAGGGACGGAACCGCACCTTGGTTTCTTCGCCGTAGATCTCCTGGGCAAATTGCTCTAAAACGCCCTTAAGATCGCACATAGTGATGCCCTTATCAATGACCAAGCCTTCGATCTGATGGAAGACGGGAGAGTGGGTGGCGTCCACCTCGTCTGCACGATACACACGGCCGGGGCAAATGATGCGAATGGGGGGCTTACGCTCCTCCATAGTCCGGGCCTGGGCGGCAGAGGTCTGGGTGCGGAGCAGCAGGCCCTCTGCAAGATAAAAGGTGTCCTGCATATCCCGGGCGGGGTGATCCTCCGGCACGTTCAGCGCCTGGAAGTTGTAATAATCGGTCTCCACCTCGGGGCCGTCCACAACGTCAAAGCCCATAGACTGGAAAATATCAATGATGTCGTCCAGCACCACGTTCAAGGGGTGCAGACCGCCCTTGCTTGCCTTATTGCCGGGCATGGTGACATCCAGCGTTTCGGCGGCCAGTTTCTCTTTTTGCAGAGCGTCCTGGATGGCCTGGGATTTGGCGGTTACGGCCTCTTCCAGTTCTTGGCGCAGTTGGTTCACCATCTGACCCATAATGGGACGCTCCTCGGCTGAGAGGGAGCCCATACCCCGCAGCAGAGCGGTGACAGAGCCTTTTTTGCCCATATACCGCACCCGGAAATCTTCCAGTTGCTTCGGGTCGTTTAATCCCTGTAGTTCTTCCAGCGCCGTTTGGCGCAGGGCTGCTAATTGTTCCTTCATATTTTGTTCCACCTTTCCCGTGAATGGTTTATAAAATAAAAAGCCCCCGTCCCATAGGGACGAAGACGTACAGACTCCGTGGTACCACCCTGATTTTTGCCGAAAGCAAACACTTTGGTGTCCGGTAACGGGGACGGGCCGTTCAAGCCTACTGAAGGGTTCAGCCTGACCGCTCACGAGTGAACTTCAGCATCCATCAGCCGTAGATGACTCACAGCCCTGTCATCCTCTCTGTAACGGCGATAGGCGGACGCCTACTCTCTCGATCAACGCATTTACCAAATTATTATAGCATCATTTTTTTAAAAATCAAGCAAAAAAGCGAACATTCTTTATAAATATTATTGTAATTATTGTAATTTGCTGTTATAATGAACGGAAAAGGGGATGAATGTATGAAAGTGACTTTGATTGCCCATACCAACCTACCGGAAAAACTGGTTGCCGCATCGGCTAAACTGTGCTATTCTGCTTCCACTATTGACACGGTTATGGAGGGTTTAACAGAAGAAAAAACAGCAAATTTCGTAGATATGCTGGCGGATATCGGCCACGAAAGCCCCATTGAACACGCCAGTTTTACCTTTGGTATTGAGGGGGTTTCTCGGGCGTTGTTGGCTCAGATCACCCGTCATCGTATGGCTTCCTACAGCGTGCAGAGCCAACGCTATGTGACTGCCAAACAGTTTGAATACGTGTTGCCCCCTGAGATTGCGGCCATCCCTGAGGCTGCTGAAGAATACCGCCGTGCCATGGAAGAGGATCAGGCTCATTACGACAGTTTGACCGCCATTCTGAAAGAAAAGCATCTGCAAACCAATCTTTCTGCCGGTATGGAGGAAAAGGCTGCCGCCCGGGCGGCTGAAAAGCAGGCCATTGAGGATGCCCGGTTTGTGTTGCCCAATGCTTGTACCACCAAAATTATGATGACGATGAATGCCCGGTCTCTGCATAATTTCTTTAAGCACCGCTGTTGCAACCGTGCTCAGTGGGAGATTCGTGATCTGGCTGAGCAGATGTATCAGCTATGTGTGGAGGTGGCGCCCCATCTGTTTAAGCACGCCGGTCCGCCTTGCGCCTATGGTGCTTGCCCGGAGGGGAAAATGTCCTGCGGAAAGGCTGCTGAGGTGCGGGCCCATTACCGTGCGATCTTAGAGAAAAAGGAGAACTGAACGTGGGTAAACTAATGGTTATCGACGGTCTTGACGGCTGCGGAAAGTCCACACAATTGGAATTGCTGGATAAGGCGTTATCCCAGCGTGGTGAATCTTATCGTCAAATTAGTTTCCCGGATTATGAACAGCCTTCTTCTGCTTTGGTGAAGATGTATCTGGGGGGTGACATGGGTGGTTCTCCCGATGCGGTGAATGCCTATGCGGCTTCCTCTTTTTATGCGGTGGACCGCTATGCCAGTTACAAATGTTTCTGGCAAACGGATTATGAGGCCGATATACCGATCGTGGCCGCCCGGTATACCACCTCAAACGCCATCCACCAGATGACCAAGTGCCCCGAAAGCGAATGGGATAAGTATCTGGCTTGGTTGGAGGACTACGAATACCGGTTGTTGGGTCTTCCCAAGCCGGATAAGGTGCTGTTTTTGGATATGCCCCTAGAGGTTTCTCAGAAACTGTTGGAAAAACGGTACGATGGCGATGCCGATAAGAAAGATATTCACGAGCGGGATACTTCTTATTTGGAGAAATGCCGTCGGGCGGCACTGTATGCTGCTGAAAAACTGGGATGGATCGTTGTTGCTTGCAGTCGTGACGGACAGCCGTTGCTTATGCAGGAGATCCACCGGGAGATATTGCGTTGTTATGATCAACTGTGAGAGGAGTGTGCGTTATGATTGCTGTGTTTTTAGCAGATGGCTTTGAAGAGATCGAAGCGTTGGCAACGGTGGATATTCTGCGCCGTGCCGGTCTTGCTGTGTCCACGGTTGGCGTCGCTACGCAGAATCCTATTGGTGCACACCATATGCAGATATTGGCTGATGTGGCGGAAAATGAATTGGATATTCCCGCTCTGGAGGCGGTCGTTTTGCCCGGCGGAATGCCCGGTACGTTGCATTTGGAGAATTCTCCGGTCGTCCAAGAATCGATCCGTTATGCTATGGCGCAAGATCTGCCGGTTGCGGCGATTTGCGCCGCTCCCTCTATTCTGGGTCACGCCGGTTATTTAAACGGCAAAAAGGCTACCTGCTATCCCGGATTTGAAAGCGAATTGTCCGGCGCTATCTGTGTGGATGGTGTGATAACCGATGGGAATGTAACCACCGGTTGCGGCCCTGGTGTGGCTGTGGATTTTGCTTTGGAATTGGTGCGTGTTTTGGTTTCTGCAGAAAAAGCAGAAGAGATTCGTCGAGGTATGCAATGCCGATAGTGGATATCCGGCCGATCAAAACGGAACTTCGGCAAAAGTATCGTAGCCTGCGGCAATCTATGCCGCCGGAAATAAAGGCAGAAAAGGACGAGGCCATTGCGGCGCAGGTGCGCCGTTTATGGCAATACCAAAGTAACCGTATCCTATTGGTGTATGTTTCTACCAACATTGAGGTGGATACTTTCCGTATCATCCGGCAAGCGGTAGAGGACGGCAAACAGGTGGCGGTGCCCCGGTGCGTCCCGGACACCCGGAATATGGAGTTTTACTATATCCGTTCCACCGACGAGTTAAAACCGGGTATGTTTGGCGTTTTGGAACCGGAACCCCGACCCGAGAATCTTTATCAGGAAAAGGACGGCGGTCTGTGTTTGGTTCCGGCCTTCAGTTACGACTGGAACGGCTATCGTTTAGGCTATGGCAAGGGTTATTATGATCGGTTTTTGTCCCGGTTCCAAGGTAACATCGTAGGAATCTGTTACAGCGACTGCGTTCAGAAGACGTTACCTCACGGCCGTTTTGACCGTCCGGTGGAGTTGCTGGTAACCGAAAAATATTTGCGACGCACCGTTAGAACAAGATAAAGAGGTGAAGAAACCGTGGATGATAAAAATAAACGCAATCCCGAAGCGGAAAAAGAATTCCTTGAAGAAATTGCTACCCGCCGAAACGAGATGGTACAAGGCTTTAAAGTGGATTTTTCTGTTGACGATATTCCGGATCTGGAGATAAGTTATGATCAGCCGGATCCACCGGTTGTTACAGAACCAGAAGAACAAACCGGTGAAGAGAGTGAAAAAGAACCGGAGAGGGTAGAAAAGAAGAGAAGAGCAAGAAAAGAGAAACGCCCCAAAACAAAGGGGGAGAAGATCCTTCAGGCGATCATCTCCGGTTTGCTGATTCTGGCGCTTTCCGGCTTGTTGGCTTTGGTGATATTGGTGTTTGTGTTGGATTCGATGGCGATAAACCGAACCGCCAAAAACATTGATATAGAGATACCTCTCGGTTCAACCACCGAGCAGATAGCCGATATGCTGGAGGAGAAGGAACTTATTGATAATGCGTTTTGTTTCCGCATTTATTCCCGCATTTCCGGTGCGGACGGTAAATGGCAGGTCGGCGCATTTACGCTATCCCCAGATATGGGATATGCCACTTTGGTGGAAACCTTACAGACAATGACCCCTCGGGAAACGGTGACCGTCACCATTCCTGAAGGGTATACGGTGGAAGAAATTGCCGAGTTGTTGGAGGAGAACGGCGTTTGTGAGCGCAACGAACTGATGGCGGCGGTGAACCACGGCGAGTTTGACTACGATTTTGTTCAGCAGATCCCGACCTCTGACGATGGAAAGGAATATTCCGGCCGTGTATACCGACTAGAGGGATATTTATTCCCGGATACCTATGAGTTTTATGTGGGCAGTTCCGGCGAAACGGTCGTTTCTCGCCTGTTGGAGAACTTTGATAACAAGCTGACACCGGAGATCCGCAAAGAGATTGCAGACAGAGGCTGGACCATTGACCAAGCCGTGATTATGGCTTCGTTGATAGAGGGAGAGGCTGCCAGCAAAGAGGATATGGAAAAGGTATCCAGAGTGTTGGCCAACCGTTTAGAGCCGGACTCCGGCTATCCGAAATTGCAACTGTGTTCTACCAGGGACTACGTGAAAAACATTTTGCCCAGTTTGAGTGGCGTGGAAGTCAAGAATGTGTCCTACAACACCTATGAGCGGGAAGGGCTTCCGGTTGGTGCCATCAATAACCCTGGGTTACAGGCATTGACGGCGGCGCTGCATCCTTCTGAGGATGAAAGTGTGGCAAATTGCTATTTCTTTGCAACGGATTACGATACCGAAATAACGTATTTTTCGGATACCTATGCCGAACACGAGCGCATTTGCCGAAAATACGGCATTGGAATATATGGATAATAACCCCCGAAAAAGCCGGAGCAAGGCGCCCCGGCTTTTTCTTTTGTGAGAGGTGCTTTGATGAACAGTCAGTTGATACCGGAGGTGTTGGCACCGGCCGGTGATGAGGAGCGGTTGGAATACGCTCTGCGCTATGGTGCGGATGCGGTGTATCTGTCCGGAAAAGTGTTTGGTATGCGGATGGCCTGCGCCAATTTCGACCGTGACGATTTAATACGAGCGGTGGAAATGACCCATAAAGTTGGAAAGAAACTGTATGTGACCTGCAACGTGTTGCCTCGGAACAGCGATATTGCTGAATTGCCGGAGTATTTCACGTTCCTAAATGAGATCGGCGTGGACGCCCTCATAATCAGCGATATAGGTACTATGGAATTGGCAAAGCGGTATGCCCCCAACTGCGCATTGCACGTGTCCACTCAGTTTGGCGTGGTGAATTATGCCACTGCCACAGCGCTCTATCGTATGGGTGCTAAGCGGGTGGTCTTGGCCCGGGAACTGTCGATGGAAGAGATCCGCACCATTCGTGCCAACACACCGCCAGAGTTGGAATTAGAAGCCTTTGTTCACGGTGCGATCTGTATGTCTTTTTCCGGACGTTGCGTGATCTCAAACTACCTTACCAACCGGGATGCCAACCACGGCGAATGTTCTCAGCCCTGCCGATGGAAATACACGGTGATAGAGAAAACACGTCCTGATCTGCCGATGACTTTGGAACAGGACGACACCGGGAGTTATCTTTTCAACTCCAACGATATGAATATGATCGCACACATTGCCGAATTGGCTCAAGCCGGCATTTCCTCCTTCAAGATCGAGGGACGTGCGAAATCCTTTTATTATACCGCCGTTACTGCCAACGCCTATCGCAAGGCGGTGGACGGATATGTTGCTTCCGGTTTTTCTTCTGATTACATCCCGGAGGATTGGGTGCAGGAAGAAATGAATAAGATCAGCCATCGCCCTTATGGAACCGGCTTTTACTATGGAATGCCGGCACAACATTTAAAGCAAGGCGGCTATATCCGTGCTTATGAGGTGGCCGCCGTGGTGGAAGGTTGGGAGGATGGTTATTTGGTTGCCACTCAGCGCAACCGCTTTTTCCCGGGGAATGAGTTGGAGATACTGGACCCGGTCAACAAACCTTGTTCGTTTACCCCGGATTTGTTGCTGGATGGGGAAAAACAGCCGCTTTCCTGCGCCAATCATCCGATGATGCGGGTATACATACCCTTTGACCATCCGTTGCCGAAAGGCACGCTGTTGCGATTCAATAAGCAGAAATGATACATAATCCCGCCGTCACAAGCGCAGAATAATCCGAGAAGGTGATTCTATGAAGTGGCGGACGGGATTTATTTTTGGATTGTTGATGGTATCGTTTGCGGCGGTGTTGATCCGCATCGGCTTGTTGATAACGGACGAACAGATACAAACTGTGGGAAGTACGCAAGGGGCTAGAAGCGTGTCTGCCTCCGTAGTGCGTGGAACCATTTACGACCGCAACGGTGAAAAACTGGTAAACAATGAATATCGGTACGTGGCCGTCCTAATGCCGGAGCAACGGCTGTTATCGGCGATAAGATCAGCGCTGTCAACATCCGAGTATCAGCAGTTATTGGACAGGGCGAAAGAACGGTTGCCTATGTCAGTATTTCTGGAGCGATCGGTTGCTGAAACTGACGGCTTGCTGTGCTTTCACGTGCCGGATCGGTATAGTTATTCCGGTTGTACGCACTTAATAGGGTATCTGGACGGCAGTCAACAGTATGGGATATACGGTATCGAGGGCGCCTTTGATTCCGTACTGTCAGAATGCACCGGAGAGATCACCGTCACCTTTCCGGTAAATGGTGCCGGTGACCGTATTCAGCAGACCGATATCAAGGTAACAGATACCACCGACAATAGCCGTGGCGGGGTAAAGTTGACCATAGATAAGACCGTTCAGCAAGTGGTGGACGAGGTATGCGATACGGCGATCAATAAAGGCGCCGTGGTGGTGTTGGATACCTCTGGTGAGGTTCTGGCAATGTCCAGCCGTCCGGATTTTGACCCGGAAGCGGTTGAGCAAGTGCTGGAGGATGTTGACAGTCCTTTGATCAACCGGTGTTTATCAATATACGATTGCGGATCGGTATTTAAGATCATAACCGCAGCGGCGGCCTTAGAACACGGTGTTTCAGAATACCAGGGATATGTTTGTGACGGTGAGTTAGCGGTGGATACAACGCTGTTCCATTGTCACAACCGACAAGGACACGGTCTTGTGAGTATGGAGGTGGCTTTTGCGCAGTCTTGTAATCTGTATTTTATTCAGTTGGCACAAGCGATCGGCGGTGCCAGGATACTGTCAATGGCGGAGAAAATGGGATTGTCTGAGGAGATCGTGCTGGCGGAGGGCCTGTCGGCACAGCCGGCCATTTTGCCTTCTTCAGAAGACCTGAACTCGGCGGCGGCGCTGGCTAATCTGTCTTTTGGTCAAGGAGAGTTGTTGATCTCACCCCTGCATATTGCCCGGATGACAACCGTGTTCACCGCCAACGGTACGTTGCCACAGATCAGAGCGGTGATCGGCACGGTCACCCCGGACGGTATTTTGTCTGAGGTTGCGGTTGGGGCAGGGGAGACGGTGCTATCCGCAGCCAACACCCGTATACTTTGCAGGATGTTGGAACAGGTGGTCCAGTCCGGGACTGGGTCGGCGGCGCAACCGTTATACACCACAGCCGCAGGGAAGACCGGGACCGCCGAAACGGGCCAACTGGACGAAAACGGTGTCCCGGTTACGCAAAGTTGGTTTACCGGCTATTATCCGGCGGAGAATCCCCGGTACGTAGTAACGGTTTTGGTGGAGGACGCCGGGAACAGCAACTTTACGGCGGCACAGGTCTTTTGTGAAATTTCTAACAAACTGGAACAAAAACGAAGGAACGGAGATTAGTCCGTTCCTTCGTTTTTGGTTTTCGTATTTTTGGGTGAGGGGACTTTCACGTTTGCCAACGGATTGGCATCGGCAGCCCTGCGGAGTTGTTCATTGGATGTGTGGGTATAGATCTCGGTGGTGCCCAGGTTTTTATGTCCCAGCATCTCTTTTAGAACCAGCAGATCCACACCGCCTTGCTGATACATCAGCGTCGCTGCTGTGTGACGGAGTTTGTGCGCTGAAAACTCCTCAGCACCGTTGACTCGTTTCAGGTATCCTTTGACAATATAATGCACGCCCTGTAAACTGATACGATCCTTGGTATGCCCATAAAACAGCGCTTTTTTATCCTTCGTACCTTCCAGAGGGCGCTTCGGCAAATAAGCGGCTAACGCCTGCTGACAGGCTTCGTTTAGATATAAGATCCGCTCTTTATTGCCTTTACCGATCACTCTGAGAGTATTATCATCCCGAACATCTGTTCGGTTGAGGCCGGCCAATTCAGCACGGCGCAGACCGCAGTTAAGCAATAAGGTGAGAATGCAATAATCTCGCTCGGCGTATTTGCCTTCACCGGCAAGCTGTAATAACTGAATAGATTGGTCATAAGTAAGGTGTTTGGGCATCCGGGAGGGCAACTTAGGAGAACTGAGGTTTTTGGCAGGGTTTTCATTCAGTTGATGCGTAACCTCGGTTAAGTAGTGAAAGAATTGCCGCAGACTGGATACTTTGCGGGCTCTGGTAACGTTGGAATTATCACGCTGACTTTTGGAATAATTCATAAACTCAAAGAGATCAGCCAGAGTAACCGATTTCAATAGATCTATGGTAACCAATTGAATGTCCGGGTATGAATCGGATGACTCTTTACAAATACCACGTTGAATCAACAGAAAGCGAAAGAAGGTGCGAAGATCTATGAAATAACCGTTAACCGTATTGGCGGAGCGTCCCTTAACAGTTTCCATATAGCCAAGATATTCCCGCAGAATCGGCGGACACTCCGCTAAATACTTCGAATTCATCCATTTCCCTCCCCTCAACTGCATTAAATATTAATTTAGTATAGTTATATCAATTTTTCCGGAGAGTAGATTTAGTCAGTAAAACCGCTACTCCCCTTGGATATGCGTATTATAAATTCAGATAACCTTTGTCTAACATAGACTGCGCCGCCAATAAAACGCCGATTTTACCGCTGTGGTAATTCAGTCCGCCCTGCATATAGGCGGCAAACGGCTCTCGCAGCGGTGCATCGGCGGACAATTCAATAGAAGCCCCCATGGTAAAGGCTCCTGCCGCCATAATCACCGGATTGGTGTAGCCGGGCATATCCCACGGCTCTGGCACCACAAAGGCATCCACCGGTGCGCCGGTCTGCATACCTTGACAGAACGCCACCAAATTCTCAGCGTTTTCCAGTAATATTGTTTGGATAATATCCGCACGGGGCTCATCAACCGTCGGTGAGACTGCATAACCCAGTTCGCTGAACAGCGAAGCGGCATAGACGGCGGTTTTCAGCGCCTCCCCTACCACGTGTGGCGCTTGAAACAGGCCCATATACAACGAACGGTTATGCCCCAAAGAAGCGCCCACCTCACGGCCCAGGCCGGGTGTGGTCATCCGATAAGAGCATAACTCAATGCATTGTTTGGTTCCGCAGAGATAGCCGCCGTTTTCGGCGATACCGCCGCCGGGGTTTTTAATTAAAGAACCGGCTATCAGGTCGGCACCTACCTCGTTGGGTTCCCGGGTTTCCACAAACTCGCCGTAACAGTTATCAACAAAGATAACCACATCCTCACGAACAGCTTTTACCGTCTTGCAGATGCGCTCTATCCAGTCGATGGTCAAACTGGGACGAGTATTATACCCTCTTGAGCGCTGTATGTGTACCATCTTGACAGAATCATCTGCCATCAACGCTCTCTCAATGGCGGGAATGTCCGGTAACCCCTGTGCATCCAGTTCTACCTGACTGTATCTTACGCCATATTCTACTAAGGACCCGGCAGAAGGCTCCTTATGGCCGATTACCTTTTCCAGCGTGTCATACGGAGCACCGGTCACCGCCAGCAGGGTATCGCCCGGGCGCAAAACGCCGAACAAAGCGATGGTGATGGCGTGGGTGCCGGACACAATGCTGTGACGGATAAGGGCATCCTCTGCCCCCATAATATCCGCCAGAATTTCGTCCAATGCATCTCTTCCCCGGTCACCATAACCGTATCCGGTTGTGGGCACAAAATGAGTCTCGCTGACCTGGTGGCGGATATAGGCGGACAAAACCTTTTGCTGATTATATTCCGTTATAGAATCTATGGTTGCAAACGCTTGTCTTGCTTTCTGTTCCGCCTTTGCAGACAGACACTCCAACCGGGAATCGACCCGGAAAAACGACTGATTCATACGAATAGATCTCCTTTATTTGGTTCGCTCCAGTTCTGCCCAGCCACCACAGGTTACAAACCCTAGTTTCTTGTACAATTTTTGGGCGTTTTCATTAAGCGGTAATATGTAAAGCAACTTGCCTTTACATTGCGAAATCGTTGATTTTATGCACTTTCCCGCCAATCCTTGCCGTCGATAATCGGGGTGCGTGGCAATCTGCCCCAATACAACGGCATCTTCTGTTTCGGCAACGGTCATGGCGGTGCTGACCACCTGCTCTGCTTGTTTAATAACCGAAATGTGGCAGTGACCGTGACGAACTCGATGGGATACGTCGGGATACCAATACTCAAAGGGCGAGATCCCCGGAAAATGATCTTTCAACAAATCATAAACCAGTGGTAAATAGGGTGTGTGACATACCGTTTCGTCAGCAAAAGACGGTGAATCGCCGGTATACATCATCACATCCCCTACCCTACCGCTCCATTGATTTGTAGAAATAAGAGAGTTACCGATGGCTTCATCGCAATGAATCTTCATAATATCCGGATTCATTGTGAGAAACGCCTTCCATTCTTCGGTTAAGTCAGCAAGGTGAAGCACGGCGACCCCATCCATCAGGTACATCAAGCCGCCTTCTCCGTCTGAGAAAAATTGAATAAATGGGGCGTTTAAGCCATAGGTTCGTCGCAATCCCCATATCCGCACTAGGCATTCGTTATGGGCGGTTGAGGGAAAATCGCTTTCAAGGGCACGCCGTATCATTTGGTTAGTTCCTTTGCCATTAGTGTCAGCAGATCATACATTGCCTCAACATCTTTCACAGATCCCATACAAGCAGGAGAATGAATATAGCGACAAGGCAGAGAAACGGCAGCAGTACGAGCACCGATCCCCCGGCGTTGCATGGCTCCGGCGTTGTTGCCGCCGGCGATCTTATTCTTTGTCTGGGCGGGGATTCCCGCCTTGTCCGCCATCTCACGAATCTGGTGATACAGATCCGGGTCATACAGCGTAGCGCCGTCCGCAAAGGATAACACAGCGCCTTTGCCCATACAACAAACAGCCGTTTCCTCACTGCTGCCGGCAATGTCGGCGGCGGTGGTGGCATCAATAGCCACAGCGAAATCGGGTTTGACCTGCTCGGTTGCCACACCGGCACCTCTCAGACCAATTTCCTCCTGCACCGAAAAGGTCAGCCAGATATCCCGCTCCGGCTGGATCTTTGCCATTTCCAACAACAGCAGACAACCTACCCGGTCATCCACCGCTTTGCCTCGGAACAGGTCATTGCGGAGCCACAGGAGTCCGGCGTCAAAGGTACCGCACTGCCCGATCTTGACCAGTTTTTCTGCCTCTTCTTTTGACGAAGCGCCAATATCGATGGTCAAACCCGAAGGTACCTTTTTGCTATCGTCCCCGGAGCATTGGTGAAGGGCTTTACCGCCAATGATGCCGGTTTGACTGCCGATACGAACCCGGTGACCGAACAGGACGTCATCGTTGATGCCGCCCACTTTGTCGTAACGGAGATTTCCGTCATCGCCGATGTGGGTAATGATAAATCCTACCTCATCCATATGGGCATCAAACTGCACCACCTTTTGGGCGGCACTCTTACCCTTCAGATGCACCAGTATATTCCCCATTGCATCCACACGGATATCCTTGGGCGTGTCGTAACTGTTCAGACATTCCAGGATGTATTCACGGACAGCGTGCTCCCGACCGGAAACGCCATCCAACTCGCAAAGAGCGGTAAATAATTCTTTATTCATTAGGCATTACCTCCTTTGCGGATATAGACAGCCATCAGATCGCCAACAGCTGCCACATCCCGCAGATCAACAACCTCAACCGGTGTATGCATATACCGCTCGGGAATGGATAACAGCGCCGTGGGAATGCCGTACAGACAGCCAGAAATGTGGTCGGCATCCGTGCCGGTGCCACCACCCATAACTTCATACTGGTAAGGGATCTCGTTTTCTTTGGCTAACTTCAGCAATGTGTCGGACATATTCGAATCCAGAATGGGAGAAACGCCGATCATCACGCCCTTGCCCAGTTTGCCGCATTTGTTGGGGTCGGCATCCGCAGTATGGGCAAAACTCACATCGGTGACAATGGCGCAGTTGGGCTGTATCCGGCGGGCCGCCGGGTCAGAGCCACGGCATCCCAACTCTTCCTGTACGCAGAAAGCCACTGCAACGTTCATCGGGCAGGTATCGTCCAATTGCCGCAAGCAATGAAGGACGGCCGCCATACCGGCCCGGTCATCCAACGCCTTGGCAGATACGACGTATTCATTCAGTTCACAACCGGAAGGGGCAAACATAACCCGACTGCCCAGAGGAATGTGTTTTTGTGCCTCTTCACCGGTCATACCGACGTCGATGCCTCGTTTAGACAGTTCGGGCAGTTCGCCGTCCTTTCCGGACAGGTGCGGTGGTGTGGAGCAGAATACACCATGAAACACCTCGTCACCGTAAACCAACACTTCCTGTGCGGTCAGTACCCGGCCATCAATACCGCCGGCGGCGGATACATACACAAACCCTTTATCGTCGATATGGGTTACCAGAAAACCGATTTCGTCAAGGTGTGCCTCCAGCATAATGGTGGGTGCATCCGGGGTCTTGCATCGACGAATACCCAGCACATTACCCATAGCATCGGTGAAAACCTCATCCACTAACGGTTTCAGCAATTCAGTGGCAACCTGTACCACCTCTTGCATACCGGCAACACCGGCGGCTGAGCATAAACGGGATAGATCCATTCTTAAACTATTCAAAACGAAAACTTCCTTTCATTCTGCTAAATTATTCACCAGATCACGGAAATGGTTTCCTCTGACCTCGAAATTTTTATACATATCAAAACTGGCACTGGCCGGGGACATAAACACAATATCTCCATCGCCGGAAATGGCGTCTGCGGTTTCTACCGCTTGCTCCATCCCGTTTACCCGATAGATCGGCATATCCGCATATTCCCGGAGCACCTTTTCAATAGCCGGAGCGGTAGCACCCATTAGAATAGCCGCCTTAACGGTGTCAGCCGCAACCGGCCCCAACGGATCATAAGGGATATGCTTATCATAGCCGCCGGCAATCAAAATCACCTTTTGAGAGAACGCCTTTAGCCCGGCGATGGTCCGGGAAGGACTGGAGCCGATGGAGTCGTTGTACCACCGTACGCCCTTTCGCTCCCGCACCAACTCGCAGCGATGAGCCACACCGCCAAAAGCACGGGCAAAACGGCGGATGGCCTCTGGCTCTACCCTACCCCAGACGGCGGCGATGGCCGCCATATAGTTCTCGATGTTATGAACACCGGGAATACGAATATCGGCTGTGTTCATCACGACGGTATCTATGCCGTTTTCGGAGAAAATAATGCGGTTATTCTCATCAAGCCAGCATCCTTTTTCAATACGCAGCCGGCGGGAAAATTGCCATACCGGAGCCGGACAAGACTTACTGTAATCGGCTGTAATGGCGTTATCCATATTCAACACAGCCCGGTCGGAGACAGTCTGGTGAGAAACCAGGTTGAGTTTGGCGTCGATGTATTCCTGCATATCGGTATGCCAATCCAAGTGGTTGGGAGCCACGTTAGTGATCACCGCCACGTGGGGCGACTGGGTCATTCCGGTCAACTGAAAACTGGAAAGTTCCACCACGGCGGCATCTTCGGGGTGAATGTCGTGGACATACGGCAACAGCGCCCGACCGATATTACCGCCCACAAAGGTCTTGATACCGCCGGCGTCCAGCAGACCCGCCACAATGGTGGTGGTCGTGGTCTTTCCGTCAGAGCCGGTCACCGCATAGATGGGCGCCTCACACAACTCAAAGAACAACTCCATTTCGGAAGTGACGGTGATCCCTTTTTCTCTTGCGGCGACAAATTCGGGCAAATAGGGCTTCATACCCGGCGTGCGCAGCACGAGATCAACATCCAGATCATCCAGATAGGCTTCCCCTAACCGCAGTTCAGCGCCGGCCAAACGAAGTTGTTCGGCGATCTCACCCAATTCTTCTTCGGTGCGGCGGTCACAGGCGATCACCCGAGCGCCGGCCTCAAGAAATTGGTGAATGACCGGGGTGTTATTGGTGCCGATGCCGCAGATAGCCACCTGTTTTCCATTCATATTGCTGAAAAAAGCTTTGGCTTTTGTCATAGTCAATACTCCTCAAAATTTAGTATACTTTATTATATAATAGTATTCACCAAATGGCAAGGTTAAGTTTGCACTTTAATAGGATTTCCACTTCGTTTTATATAAAGAAATATTAAATTTGTATGAATTTCCCCACAGAACAGTTGTCAAAACACAGAGTCTTGGTATAATGTACTTATGATAGGATGTGATGATATGTTGTATTACGAAGGATTGTCCTGCCCGGTGTGCAAAACTCCCTTTGCGGCAGGTGACGATATGGTGGTGTGTCCCCAGTGCGGTCTCCCCCACCACCGGGAATGCTGGTTAAAGGAAAATCGGTGCGCAATGGCGGATGCTCACGGCACAGAACAACAATGGAACCGGGAAAAACAACCCCCAGATTTCGAACCGAAAGCATCCTATAATCCTCCTGTTCAGGAATATACCCCTGCTTACGTTCCCAATCCGATTGTGGAGAATTATCATCAAGAACAGTATGTTGACGATGTTGCTCTCTCGGATCTGACCGCCATTGTGGGTAGCAACACACGCTACTATATTCCACGGTTTCTCCGTGTGTCACAAAGCGGTTCGGGCGGATGGAATTGGTCGGCTTTTCTGCTGGGGCAATGGTGGCTGATCTACCGAAAGCAATATCTGTTGGGCATCTTTATGTTTGTGGCACAAACGGTGCTGGATCTTTTGGTGGTGTTTATGTGTAAGGATCTGTCACCAAATGCCACCATGACGGAAATGATGGATCTTCTTCTGCAACATCCTATGCTGATTCCGTGGACATTGGCTTATTACGCTTATTTGTTTTCTCATATTCTGCTTGGCTTACGTGGAAACCGCCTATACTTGCGGAATTGTCAGAAAAAGATTCGCCGTTTGCGAAATAAGACGCCGGATATTTCCTCTGCGGAACTGGTTTCTTACGGCGGCACAGCCATGGGTATTGTGGCGATATTCTATATGCTCTCTTATCTGCTGTCCTTAGCAAGTTCCTATCTCTCTATATAGTTGGATTTTGGCGGTCGGATTTTTGTCCGACCGCTTTTTATCCTATTGCGTTTTTGAGAAAAAGCGTGTATAATATTCTGTAACAAATTTCCAAAAGGAAGTGGCGATATGAAATACACCAATTTATTGGGTAAGGATAACCTGACGATGCTGACGGATTTTTATGAAATTACGATGGCAAACGGTTTTTTCTGCACCGGCAACGGCGAGCGAACGGTGTACTTCGATATGTTTTTCCGCACGGTGCCTGACAAAGGCGGTGTGGCTATCGTGGCGGGTATTCAGCAGGTCATCGACTACATTCGTGATCTGAAGTTTACCGAAGAAGACATAGAATTTTTGCGTAGCAAGAATTTGTTTAATGAACAGTTTTTGGAGTATTTACGGAATTTCAAGTTCTGTTGTGATGTGTGGGCGATCCCGGAAGGCACTCCGGTATTCCCCTATGAACCGTTGATCATTGTGCGTGGTCCCGCTATCCAGGCACAGTTTATTGAGACGATGGTCTTGGTTTTGGTCAATCACCAATCCCTGATCGCTACCAAGGCCAGCCGCATCGTCCGTGCCGCACAGGGACGCCCGGTGATGGAGTTTGGCTCCCGCCGTGCACAAGGTTGTGACGGTGCCATTTACGGTGCCAGAGCCTCCTATATTGCCGGTTGCAGCGGCACCGCCTGCACCATTGTGGATCGGGAGTTTGGGATTCCTTCTTTAGGCACGATGGCCCACAGCTGGGTGCAGTTATTTGATTCTGAGTATGAGGCGTTCAAGGCTTATGCCGAGAATTATCCCGACAACTGTACGCTTCTGGTGGACACCTTTAATGTGCTGAGATCCGGCGTTCCGAACGCTATCAAGGTTTTCAATGAGGTGCTGGTTCCCAATGGCTACCGCCCTAAAGGTATCCGCATCGATTCCGGCGATATTACCTATCTCAGCCGTAAGGCCAGAAAGATGCTGGATGACGCCGGATTCCCGGATTGCAAGATCACCGCTTCCAACTCTCTGGATGAATACACCATCCAGGATATGATTCGTCAGGGAGCCTGTGTGGATAGTTTTGGCGTGGGCGAACGGATGATCACCGCCTCCAGTGCTCCGGTTTTTGGCGGTGTGTATAAACTCGTGGCGGTGGAACAGGACGGGAACGTCGTTCCTCGCATTAAAGTCAGCGAAAACGTGGCCAAAATCACCACCCCCGGCTTTAAAAAGGTCTGGCGGTTGTTTGATAAAGAGAACAATAAGGCGATTGCGGATGTCATCACTCTGCACGATGAGGTGATCGACGATACCAAGCCCTACGAGATCTTTGACCCGGAGCATATCTGGAAACGTAAGATCGTCACCGATTTTAAGGCAGTACCGTTGATGGTGCAATTGTTTGATAAGGGCGAATATGTATACGATGCCCCCACGGTGGAGGAGATACGCACCTATTGTAAAGAGCAGATGGACACTATGTGGGATGAGGTGCTCCGCTTTGAAAACCCGCATAAGTATTATGTGGACCTTTCCCAGCCCCTATGGGATATGAAGAACCTGTTACTGTTACAGTACGGTTACGGAGAAAATTAATGTATCAGGAGGTGCAGAACGATGAGAATGGAATTACCCGCTCCCGTTCTGCACTCTCTTTTTCTTATAAATCAAGCTGGATTTGAGGCCTATGTCGTGGGTGGGTGTGTCCGGGATCGGCTGATGGGAAAAGAGCCTTTTGATTGGGACATCACCACCTCTGCCCTGCCGGAACAAATACTGTCGGTTTTCCGTGACCACCGCACTATTGAAACGGGTATTCGGCACGGCACCGTGACGGTAATTGTTGAGGATATGCCATTGGAGATCACCACCTATCGTGTGGACGGCAATTATTCTGACGGACGTCATCCCGACAAAGTGTCCTTCACACGTTCGCTTAAAGAGGACCTGCGTCGCCGTGATTTTACTGTTAACGCTATGGCGTATCACCCCCGGGTCGGGCTGGCAGATCCTTTTCACGGTCAGAAGGATTTGAATAAGAAGATCATCCGGTGCGTAGGAACCCCCAAAAAACGTTTCGGCGAAGACGCCTTACGGATTCTGCGAGGTCTGCGATTTTCCTCAACCTTGGATTTCTCCATTGCCCCTGCAACCGCAAGGGCGATTCATCGTCTGGGGCATACGCTGTCCTGTGTTTCTGCAGAACGTATCTCCGTGGAATTCACCAAACTGCTCTGCGGCAAAAATGTGGAGCAAGTTCTTTGTGAATATGCCGACGTGTTGTCGGTCGTTTTGCCGGATGTTGATTTTAAACAATCTTCAAAACTGGTTTCAACTATGGGTGCAGACCCTCTCATCCGTCTTGCCGCCCTTATGTTTGAACTTACATCGGATAAGACAAAGGAACTGTGCAAGCGCCTTCGACTCAGCACGCATATGACGGCAGACATAATCGCTCTCGTAGGGGCCCGCAACATTCCTCTGGAGCCCACGAGACGCAACGTACTCCACGCCCTCCACCTGCTTGGCCCAAAATTGACAAGCGAACTGCTCTATCTCCGAACGGTTGCGGACCAACGTGACCGGGATGGGTTCCGAGCAGTGTGGGATCAGTTGGAGCGCAACAACGACTGCTGTTATCAACTAAAAGACCTAGCCGTCACCGGTGAGCATCTAATGGCCGCAGGCGTTCCGGCCGGACCGAAAATCGGTGCGACATTAAACGCACTTCTAAATGCGGTTATGGACGGCGATTGTCTCAATCAAAAAGGGACTCTACTGGAATTTGCAGCAAAAAATCCTGTGCAATGATGCACAGGATTTTTTGTCTTAGAACCCTAATGATTCTCCCACCAGAATGACCCGAATGCGGTCAGGTACACGCTGTTGGCCGGAAACCAGATAATTACAGCAAATACGAACAGGGCTGGCACAGCCGTCGGTCATACCGCCCTCCAGGCCCATACATACCCCGGTCTTGCGGCAATAGGTGTCGCAGTTCAGCCGCTGGGTGTTGAGCGGTGCGGCGATGGTCTTTACCCGGTGAACAGCCGCATTGAGATCCGGCACGATCTTGTTGATACCCACCACCATAATCACTTGTTTGGGGCCGAAAGCAATCGCAGAAATGCGGTTGCAGTTGCCGTCCACGTTATACAGTTCACCCTGCTCGGTGACGGCGTTGGAGGAACAGAGATAAACATCCGCCTGACCGCCATCCAAGGTAACCTGTTGCCGTTCCTCGGCGCTCAACTTAGGATCCATCCGATCCAAATAACGATACTCTCCGCTCCTCAGCAAATCGATCACACCGGTATCTGCCAATGATTTAGAGCCGCCGGTGGCAACCGTGCTCCCAGCGGGGAGCAATGCCTTTATCAACGGCAGAACGTCCTCTTTTTTGTCTACATACTCCACGGCTATGCGATTCTTACGGAGATTATCCATCACTTTCTGAATGATCTCGTTCATTGAAAAAACTCCTTTCAACAGTTGAAATGACACCCGTAATCTGCTAAAATAACTCTATTATACAGGAGGTGTCCGCTATGTCATTTGTTTGTAATATTTGCCCACGGCAATGTCGGGCACAACGGACGGAAAGTGCAAACACCGGCGGTTATTGCGGAATGCCGGAGTCGCCGGTTGCCGCCAGGGCGGCCTTACATTTCGGAGAGGAGCCTTGTATCAGTGGTACCCGTGGCTCCGGAACGGTGTTTTTCTCCGGCTGTTCTCTGGGATGTGTATTCTGCCAGAACGAGCGCATCAGTCATAAACGGCACGGAAGAACCATCACCGCAGAACGGCTGGCAGACATCTTTCGGGAATTGGAGCAGGCCGGCGCCCACAACATTAACCTTGTCAACCCCACTCATTATGCGGTTTCCATCCGTAAAGCATTAGAACTTTACAGGCCAAGCATCCCCATTTTATACAATTCCGGTGGATATGAGCGGCTGGAAACGCTGAAAATGCTGGAGGGTTTGGTAGATGTATATCTGCCGGATTGCAAATACGTGGATCCTTTGCTATCCTCTGCCCTATCCGATGCGCCGGATTATTTTTCGTTTGCTTCATCAGCCATTCGAGAAATGGTCAGACAGACGGGGCCGGTGCAACTCGACGGAGATGGCGTTATACAAACCGGCACCATCGTGCGTCATTTGGTATTGCCGGGGCATACCAAAAACTCCATTGAGGTTTTGGATTGGTTGGCAACCGTAAAAGATATCTGGGTCAGTCTTATGTTCCAGTACACGCCCTGCGGTGACCTGTCGGAGCATAAGGAATTGCAACGCCCCCTCACCCGGCGGGAATGCGACAAGGTGTGGGGGCATCTGGCGGATCTGGGATTACAGGGCTATGTGCAGGACCGGGAGAGCAAGGGAACAGAAATGATTCCCTCGTTTGATCTAACCGGCATCTGATTATTTCAGCATAACATAACCCATCTTTTTCTGTGCATTTGCCAAGGTCTTTGCCGCCACATACTGGGCTTTCTCGGCGCCATCCTTCATAAGTTGTGCCAACTGAGCCTTATCCCCCATCAGCACGGTCAGTCGCTCCTGAATGGGACGGAGTTCCTCTGCCACAGCCTCGCCCACGGCGGTCTTGAAATCGCCATAGCCACGACCGGCAAACTCCGCCTCGATCTCACCGTACGTTTTGTTGGTGATGGCGGAATAGATCTCCATCAAGTTGTTGATGCCATCTTTGCCTTCGGCATAGCGGACACAGGCCTCGCTATCGGTGACCGCCCGGCGGAATTTCCGCAGGATGGTATCCTTATCGTCTTTCAGAGAGATGTAAGAATTGGCATTTTCATCCGATTTAGACATCTTTTTGGTGGGATCCTGAAGAGAACGTACTCGGGCGCAGTTCTGCATAATATACGGTTCCGGAATGGTGAAGGTGTTGCCATACAGACCATTGAAACGCTCCGCAATATTACGGGTCAACTCGCAATGCTGTTTTTGGTCGGCGCCCACCGGCACATAGTCCGCCTGATACAACAGGATGTCCGCCGCCATCAGTGTCGGATAGGCAAACAGACCCAAGTTGATGTTGTCGGCGTGCTTGGCAGATTTATCCTTAAACTGGGTCATACGGGACAATTCACCGAACTGCGTGTTGCAGTTAAGCAGCCAGCACAACTGAGAATGGGCAGGTACATGGGACTGGACAAACAGCAGATTCTTCTCCGGGTCCAGACCGATAGCCAAAAGCAGAGCAAACATCTCGGTGATCTGCTGACGCAGTTTAGCCGGCTCCTGCCGGACGGTAATGGCGTGTAGGTCGGCCACCGCATAAATGCCGTCAAAGTCATCCTGCATCCTCACCCAGTTGCGCTGGGCGCCCAAATAGTTGCCCAAAGTGGGGGTTCCGGTGGGCTGAATCAGGCTGAGCATCCGCTTTTTACGTACGATTTCGGTGTTTTGGTTCTCCATAACATTCCCTCGCATTCATTTCCTTAAAAAAGTTACCTATATATTACCACACATCCGTTGACATTTTCAATAGATAAATGTAAAATATATTCGATTAGTTTTTTGTAGGAGGCGCTTTATGTCTGTTTATAAGCAGTTGGCAGAGGCTATGTTTCCAAACGTGACCGAGACCCCTGCCGCATACGAAGATATCTATCCCCAACGCCAGTTGCCGGAGGGTGCCCGGGTGACCCGTATTGCCCCCTCTCCCACCGGCTATTTGCATCTGGGCACCTTTTTCACTTCGATGGTGAATCGGATGACCGCCGATGCATCCAAAGGCGTGTTTTTCTTCCGGTTGGAAGACACCGATAAAAAGCGTGAGGTAGAAGGCGGCGCCGATGACATCCTCAAGGGTATGAACGATTTTGGCCTGACCATTGACGAGGGTTTTGTGGCGCCCGGTGTCATCCGGGGTGACTACGGCCCTTACCAGCAGAGTCAGCGTGCCGGTATCTATCACACCTATGTCAAGAGTCTGGTAGAGCAAAACCTGGCCTATCCCTGTTTCTGCTCTGAGGAACAGCGTCAGTCCGCCCGTGAACAGCAGGAAGCGGCCAAGGACCGCACCGGCTATTACGGCAAATACGCTATCTGCCGGAATCTGACCGCCGAAGAGGCGTTGGAGAAGATCCAGCAGGGACTACCCTATGTGGTGCGTCTGCGGTCTATGGGCAGTGAAGAACACCGTATCAAGTTTGACGATATGATCAAGGGCACCATCGAGATGCCGGAGAATGACGAAGACATCGTTCTGTTGAAATCCGACGGCATCCCCACCTATCACTTTGCCCATGCGGTGGATGATCACCTGATGCGCACCACCCACGTTATCCGTGGCGACGAGTGGATCTCTTCGGTGCCGAAGCACCTGCAACTGTTCAAAACACTGGGCTTTAAGCCGCCCAAATACGCCCACGTCAGCCCCATTATGGTGGAGGACAACGGCAACAAACGGAAACTTTCCAAGCGAAAAGACCCCCAGGCGGCGATGCACTTTTATGCGCAGCAGGGCTATCCCGCTGATAGCGTGCTGGAGTATCTGCTGACCATCGCCAACAGCGACTTTGAGGATTGGCGCCGTGGCAACCAGACCGCTCCCCGCAGCGCATTCAAATTCAATCTCAAGAAGATGAGCGTTTCCGGCGCATTGTTTGACCTGAATAAGTTGAACGACGTTAGCAAAACCGTTATTGCCCGTATGGATGCCAAAACGGTTACCGATAAGGTGATTGCCTGGGCCGAGGAATACGATACGGATTTTGCCGACCTGCTGAAGCGGGATATGGACTATACCCAGCGCATTTTCTCCATTGACCGTGGCAATGCCAAACCCCGCAAGGATATTGCCAAATGGAGCGAGGTGCCGGAGTATATCTCTTTCTTCTTTGCTGAGACCTATCAGAACGCCTTGGAACTGCCCGAGACCATCTCCTCTGCCGATGCGGCGGCGGTTCTGTCCAAGTATGCGGATGTGTATGACCCGGCAGAAGATAAGGATGCTTGGTTTGCCACCGTTAAGAGCATTTGTGAAGATTTGGGCTTTTGCCCTGATGTGAAACAGTACAAGGCAGACCCCTCCGCTTGGAAGGGGCACGTGGGCGATGTGAGCACCATCATCCGTGTCGCAATGACCGGCCGCCGCAACACCCCTGACTTGTGCTCCATTATGCAGACGTTGGGCTCCGACCAGGTGCAGAGTCGTCTGCAGACCGCCATTAACGAGTTTTCGAATCGAATTTGAGGTGATACCATGGCTGAAAATACCAACTTTATCCACGCTATAATTGACGAGGAACTTTCCGAGGGTGGCCGTTGCTATGGCAAACAGGTACACACCCGTTTCCCGCCGGAACCCAACGGTTATCTGCATATCGGTCACGCCAAAGCGCTGTGCATCGACTTCGGCACGGCGCTGAAATACGGCGGTTTGTGCAACCTGCGGATGGACGACACCAATCCCACCAAAGAGGACGAGGAATTTGTGGACGCCATCAAGGAGGACATTCATTGGCTGGGCTTTGACTGGGACGACCGGTTCTACTATGCCTCTGACTATTTTGAGGTTATGTACGAACAGGCCGTTGGTCTGATCAAGAAAGGCCTTGCTTACGTCTGCGAACAGACCCCCGACCAGGTTCGTGAAAACCGGGGCGATCTGACCCATCCGGCAGTGAGCCCCTACCGTGACCGCCCCATAGAGGAGAGTTTGGATCTGTTTGCCCGGATGCGGGCGGGTGAGTTTGAGGATGGCCGGATGACCCTGCGTGCAAAGATCGACCTTGCAAGCGGTAACTTCAATATGCGTGACCCGGTCATTTACCGCATCA
>CAYSRL010000002.1:0-31970 GCA_964433515.1 uncultured Ruminococcus sp. | reverse complement strand
ACTTCTCAGCCATCTCGGCGATGGGCATGGGAGTACGCACGCCGGCCACCACGTCTTCGCCCTGAGCGTTGGTCAGGAACTCGCCCATCAGGCCGGGCTCGCCGGTGGCGGGGTCACGGGTGAAAGCAACGCCGGTACCGCAGTTGTCGCCCATATTACCAAAGGCCATCATCTGCACGTTGACGGCAGTACCCCAAGAATAGGGAATGTCGTTGTCACGGCGATACACGTTAGCACGGGGGTTGTCCCAGGAACGGAACACGGCCTCGACGGCGCCCATCAACTGCTCCTTGGGATCGGTGGGGAAGTCAGAACCGATCTTGGACTTGTACTCAGCCTTGAACTGGTTAGCCAACTCCTTCAGGTCCTCGGCGGTCAGGTCAACGTCCTGAGTAACGCCCTTCTTCTCCTTCATCTCGTCGATGAGTTCCTCGAAGTACTTTTTACCGACCTCCATAACGACATCGGAGTACATCTGGATGAAACGGCGATAGCAGTCATAAGCCCAACGAGCGTTGCCGGACTTGGCGGCCATGGTCTCCACGACCTCCTCGTTCAGACCCAGGTTCAGGATGGTGTCCATCATACCGGGCATAGAAGCACGGGCGCCGGAACGAACAGAAACCAGCAGGGGGTTCTCCTTATCACCGAACTTCTTGCCGGTGATGCCCTCCATCTTGTCGATGTGCTCCATGATCTGGGCTTTGATCTCATCGTTGATCTTGCGGCCGTCCTCATAATACTGAGTGCAGGCCTCGGTGGACACGGTGAAACCCTGGGGCACGGGCAGACCAATCTTGGTCATCTCGGCCAGGTTAGCACCCTTACCGCCCAGCAGCTCACGCATGCTGGCGTCGCCTTCGCTGAACAGGTAGACATACTTGTGACTCATGTTTTGTACCTCCAACAATATTTTCAGATTTTTCTTTGCAGAGGGGCAGGGCGTTCGAGGTTTTCACCGTCCTGCCCATAGCGTCCGCAAAGCCGTCTAATATTATAACAGATGGAATTTTATTTTTCCATACTTTTTTTCATTTTTTTGTAAAAACTACGAATTGTGCATTTTTTAACAACTTTTGCAGGGGTTTTCGGTCAATTTATACGATAATTCTAAATAGTTAGTAATGAGAAATGGGGAGTTAGGAGGGAGGAGTTAGGAGGCCGCCGTCCGCAAAGCGGGCGATACAGTGGTCGTCCCTGCTGTCCTCCACGACCTGCAAAAAAATCCCTCTTGCGAAACACAATTTCTTTTGGTATACTGTTTCTAACACGAAAATACCACGGCACCACAGCCGGACATCTCCGATGTCCGGCGGTTTGTCGTTCTCAAAATAGGAGGAAATGCGTATGCTGTTTCAGAAGAAAAAATCCGCCGTCGATTGGCTGGTGGTGGGTCTCGGCAACCCCGGTATGGCCTATGAGCACACCCGCCACAACGCCGGCTTCGACGCTTTGTCGGTGCTGGCGAAGGAGGCCGGCATCCTGCTGAACAAGAAACAGTTCAAGGCTCTCACCGGCACCGGGGAGATCGCCGGCAAAAAGGTGATGCTCTTATTCCCCCAGACCTTTATGAACAACAGCGGTGAGGCGGTGCAGGCGGCGATGAGTTTCTACAAACTGTCCGCCGACCAGTTGCTGGTGCTGTCCGACGATATTGCCCTGAACCCCGGTGTGGTGCGGGTGCGGAAGAAAGGCTCCGACGGCGGTCAAAAGGGTCTGCGGAGCATCATCCAGCACATCGGCGAGGACACTTTCCCCCGGGTACGCATCGGTGTGGGGGCTAAGCCCCATCCCGCCTATGACCTGGCGGATTGGGTGCTGAGCAAGTATAAAAAAGACGAGCAACCGCTGATGGAGGAGGCCTTTGAGAAGGCCGCCGGAGCGGCAAAGGAGATCGTTGCCGGAAACATTGAGCAGGCAATGAACAAGTACTCTCATTGAGGTAAGTTGGATTATGAGCATTTGGGACAAAGGGCTGACGGCTCTGCCGGCCTATCGGAGCGTCTGCGAGGACATCGCCGCCCGGCGCACCCCCATCCAATTGGTGGGACTTTCCCACATCCACAAGGCGCTGTTTGTGGCCGGTCTGTGCCGGTCGCAAAAACGGCGGAGCGTGGCGCTGGTGGGGGATGAGGCAGAGGCCAACCGGCTTTGCGAAGACCTGCAGGCGCTGGGTCTGAGGGCGCTGTATCTCCCTGCCCGGGAACTCTCTCTGCGGCAGATGGAGAGCGCCAGCCGGGAATACGAGCAGATGCGGTTGGGTGTGCTGGCGGCTATGACCGAGGGCGGCTATGACTGTGTGGTGGCCTGCGCCGATGCGGCCATCCAGTACACCATTCCGCCGGACACCCTGTTGGAGCGTACCATTGAGTTGATAGCCGGGGCACCGCTCCCGGTTTCCGATCTGCCTGCCGCCCTGTCTGCGGCGGGCTATGAGCGGTGCGCCCAAATCGAGGGGCCCGGTCAGTTTGCGGTGCGGGGCGGTATCGTGGACGTGTATCCCGCCTCCTGTCCCGCTCCCATCCGTCTGGAACTGTGGGGGGATACCATCGACACCCTCAGTTATTTTGACCTGCTGACCCAACGGCGCACCGACAGTTTGGAGGCGGCAGCGATCCCTCCGGCGGCAGAAATAATGTACGACGATCCGGTGGGGTTGGCGGCGGAAATAGAGGCGTTGGCCTCTGCCCAACGGGGCAAAAACGCCCCCACGGTGCGGGAAAATCTGCTGAGGGATGTGAATCGTTTGCGGGGCGGCATCCGCCCCGGCTCGGTGGATAAGTATCTGCCGCTCATTTACAAAGAAAAGGCCAATCTGTTCACCTATATGCGGGATGCCCTGCTCTTTGTGTCCGAACCGGCAAAGGTTCGGGAGCGGGTGCGCACCTATCGGTGGCAGTTGGAACAGGATGAGACCGCCCTTCTGGAAGAGGGGCTTCTTTGCCGTGCCCTGATGGAGTATGCCCCCACCTGGGAACAGGTGGCCGCCCAACTGGAACAGCGTCCCACGGTGCTGTTGGACGCTTTTTCCCGGGGCGGTGTGGCGCTGGGGCTGGAAAGGATGTATACCCTGGATGCCCGGCAGTTGCCGGTGTGGTCCGGGCGGGTGGAACTGCTGGCAGAGGATCTGCGGGATCTGCTCGGCCGCAAGATGGCCTGTGTGGTGCTGGCGGGAAGTGAGGAAAAAGCCGCCCAGACCCTGGCGGAGGATCTGCAAAAGGCGGGTCTGCCCGCTCTGTACGCCAAGTCGCCGGAAGCCCCCATCCGGGGTCAGGTGCTGGTGATGACCGGGGGACTGTCTGCCGGTCTGGAGTTGCCTCAGGCACGGCTGGCGGTGCTGACCCACGGGCGGGCGATCAAGCCGGTGCGCCGGTCCCGCCGCCGGAAAGAAAAGGGAATGGATATCCACAGCCTGTCTGAACTGCAGATCGGGGATTATGTGGTGCACACCGCCCACGGTATCGGTGTTTATCAAGGGGTGCATCAAATCAACGTGCAGGGTGTGGTCAAGGACTATATCAAACTGGAATATGCCAAGGGGGACACCCTCTATGTTCCGGTGACCCAGCTGGATCTGGTGAGCAAGTATATCGGCAACAAAGAGGATGCCACCGTTAAGGTGCACCGTCTGGGCGGTCAAGAATGGCAAAAGGCCAAGACCCGGGTGCGCACCGCCGTTAAGGATATCGCCAAACAACTGGTGGCGCTGTATGGCAAACGGATGGCCTCTCCCGGCTTTGCCTTCGGCCCTGACGAGGAATGGCAGTACGATTTTGAGCGCCATTTCGAATACGAGGAGACCGAGGATCAACTGCGGTGCGTGGATGAGATCAAGAGCGATATGGAGCGGCCGATCCCTATGGATCGTTTGCTGTGCGGTGACGTGGGCTTCGGCAAGACCGAGGTGGCGCTGAGGGCGGCGTTTAAGTGCGTCAGCCAGTCGAAACAGTGCGCCATTCTGGTGCCCACCACCATTCTGGCTTTTCAGCATTACAACACCATTCTCAAGCGGTTTGAGGGGTTCCCGGTGAAGGTGGAGATGCTCTCCCGGTTCCGCACCCCCAAACAGCAGGCGGACATCGTCCGCCGGGTGAAAAGCGGTGAAGTAGACATTATCGTGGGCACCCACCGGTTGCTTTCCCAGGATATCGCTTTCCGGGATCTGGGGCTGTTTATCGTGGATGAGGAACAGCGTTTCGGCGTGGTGCAGAAAGAGCGGATCAAGGAACTGACCCCCAACGTGGATGTGCTGACCCTGTCGGCGACCCCCATTCCCCGGACGCTGAATATGGCTATGAGCGGTATCCGGGATATGTCGGTGATCGAGGAAGCGCCCCAGGATCGCCGTCCGGTGCAGACCTATGTGCTGGAGCACGATAACGGAGTCATCGCCGATGCCATCCGCCGGGAACTGCGGCGGGACGGACAGGTGTATTATCTCCACAACCGGGTGGACAACATCGAACTGGTGGCCGCCGCCCTCCACAACCGCATCCCGGAGGCGAGGATCACGGTCGCTCACGGAAAAATGAACGAGGAGGAACTGTCCGAGATCTGGCGGCAGGTGCTGGAGCACGAGGTGGATATTCTCGTCTGCACCACCATCATCGAGACCGGTGTGGACATTCCCAACGTCAACACGCTCATCATCGAAAACGCCGACCGCTATGGACTTTCACAGCTTCATCAGTTGCGGGGCCGTGTGGGACGGTCTTCCCGCCGGGCATACGCTTATCTCACCTTCACCAGAGGCAAGGAACTGACCGATATCGCCCAGAAACGGCTGGAGACCATGCGGGATTTCACCGAGTTTGGAGCGGGTTTCAAGATCGCCATGCGGGATATGGAGATCCGGGGCGCCGGCAACCTGCTGGGTGCTCAGCAACACGGCCATATGGAGGCGGTGGGCTACGATATGTATCTGAAACTGCTGGCGGATGCGGTCAGCGAGGAAAAGGGGCAGACCGCCGCCCAGTCGGTGGAATGTCTGGTGGATCTGCCCATCTCCGCCCACATCCCGGACAACTATATCAGCGACAATGCCCAGCGTCTGGAGATCTATCGCCGGATTGCGGATATCCGCACGGTAGAGGATTCGATGGACGTGTTTGACGAACTGATCGACCGCTTCGGCGAACCGCCGGCGGCGGTGCAGGGGCTGGTGGATGTGGCGCTGCTCAGAAATATGGCGGCGGCTATCGGCATCCGGGAGATCAAACAGCAACAGGAATCCCTGCTGCTGTATTGCGAGAAATTGGATGTGGCTTTGGGCGGTCGCCTGACCGCCGCTCTGCCCGGCCGGGTGATGATCTCGGCGGGCAGCAAGCCCTATTTTGCGGTGCGGATCGACCGTACCGGGGGCAAGGATGCCCTGGACACCCTGCGCCAGGCGCTGGAGGCTGTGCAGGAGCAACAAGAATGAGAAAGGAGGAGAAAAGAATGAAAAAAGCACTCATCGCTATGAGCGGCGGTGTGGACAGTTCGGTGGCGGCGGCCTGTATGGTAGAGGCCGGGTACGAGTGCCTCGGCGTCACCATGCGGCTCCACGACTACGGTACTACCTGCGGTGCTGTTGGCGAGGCGGCCGATGCCGCCGGTGTGGCAGAGCAACTGGGTTTTCCCTTTGCGGTGCTGGACTGCCGGGAGGAATTCGAAAAGCGGGTGATCAGGCGGTTTGTAAAAGCGTATGAGATGGGGGATACCCCCAACCCTTGCATTGAGTGCAACCGGTATTTGAAATTTTCTCTCCTCCACGAGTATGCCAAGGAGCAGGGCTGTGACACGGTGGTCACCGGCCATTACGCCCGGGTGGAATACGATGAAAATGCCGGAAAATACCGATTGAAAAAAGCCAAAAATCTGGCAAAGGACCAGACCTATGTGCTGTATTTTTTGACCCAGGAGCAGTTATCCCGCACCGCCTTTCCTTTGGGGGAGGTGCCGGATAAGGACACCGTCCGCCGACAGGCGGCGGACAGAGGCTTTGCCGCCGCCCATAAAAAAGACAGCCAGGACATCTGCTTTGTCCCGGACGGCAAGTATGCGGATTTTATCCGCCACCGCACCGGGCGGGAGTATCCCCCCGGAGATTTTGTGGACGGTGAGGGCCGGGTGCTGGGTCAGCACAAGGGGCTCATCGGCTACACCATCGGCCAGCGCAAGGGGTTGGGGCTGGCTCTGCCCGCTCCGCTCTACGTGCGGCGGAAATGTATGGACACCAACACCGTTTTGCTGACGCCGGAGAGCGAACTGTATACCGACACCCTGATAGCGGAGAATTTCAACTGGGTGTCCGGGGAGATCCCCCACCGGCCGGTGCGGGTCACCGCCAAGACCCGGTATTCTGCCAAGGAGGCTCCTGCCACCGCCACGGCATTGCCGGAGGGGCGGGTGCAGGTGGTGTTTGACACCCCCCAGCGGGCCATCACCGAAGGGCAGGCGGTTGTGTTATATGACGGCGACGACGTGGTGGGTGGCGGCACCATCCGTCAGGTGTAAAGGAGAATATCTATGATCTATACGATAACCTGCAACCCGGCGTTGGACTGCACCGTCCGGCTGGGCGAATGGCAACAAGGCACCCTCAATTTGGCGGAGGGCTGTGTGCTGACCCCCGGCGGAAAAGGGGTCAACGTATCCCGGGTGCTCACCGCCATAAAAGAGAAAAACGTCGCTCTGGGGTTTGTGGCCGGCAGTAACGGCGGTATGCTGGAAAGCGCTCTCAAGAAGATGGGGGTGAAGACGGATCTCATCCATTTGGACGAGGGACAGACCCGCATCAATGTGAAACTGTATAGCGATGCCGAGACCGAACTCAATGCGCCCGGTGCGCCGGTATCCGCCGAGGATCTGGAACGGTTGGGGCAACAACTGCTGAAACTGGGTCTGGGTGCTGAGGACACGGTCTGTCTGTGCGGAAGTCTGGCTCCCGGTATGCCAAGCGACACGTATAAGCGGTTGGTACACCAACTGCACACGCTGGGGGTAGAGCGCACGGTGGTGGACACTTCCGGGGAGGCACTGATCTGCGCACTTGCCGAAAGACCGTGGCTCATCAAACCCAATCGGGAGGAATTGGCGGCGTTGACCGGGCGGGACCTGCCCACTCTGGACAGCGTGGTGGCCGCCGCCGGGGAACTGCAGGCAAAAGGCGCCCGGAACGTGCTGGTGAGCCTGGGCGGTGACGGCGCCGTATTGTGCACGGAAGAGGGAGAGCGGGTGTATCAACCCGCCCCCGAAGGAACGGTGATCGGCACGGTGGGCGCCGGGGACAGTATGGTGGCCGGGTTTGTGGCGGCGTATACCCGCATCGGCACCTTTGATGAGGGGCCGGAACGTTGGCTGGCGTGCCTGCGTATAGGGGTGGCCTGCGGCAGCGCCACCGCCTTTTCGGAGGGGCTGGCCACCGAGGAGGCATTCCTGCGGTTGCTAAAATGCCTGCCGGAGGAACAAGAACTGTAAAAAAAGACGGTGTGACCGAGTCGGTCACACCGTCTTTTTTTTATATAAACTTATTCCACGATGGTTTTGATCCATCCGCCCTTATGCACCAGCCAACCGCCCAGGATGCATTTGAGGATGTTGATGCCCTGACACAGGGCAAACACCGCCACGATGGGCAGAGCGGTATAGTGCACCAGCAGGAACGCCAAAGGCACGTTCACCGCCCACATAAAGCAACTGTCGAACAGGAAGGTGATAAAAGCCTGTCCGCCGGAGCGCAACGTGAAATAGGTGGCGTGGGCAAAGGCGTCGATGGGCATCGCCAGGGCGCCCACCAGCATCAGGTTGGTGGCCAGATGGCGAATCTCCGGGGTGGTGTTGTAGAGGCGGGGGATAAAGGGCGCAAAACAGGCATACAGCAAACAGGTGCCTATGCTGATGAACACCGAAAAAGCAATCAGTTTCCGGCTGTCCTTTCGGGCGCCCTCCAGGTCGCCGGCGCCCAGTTTCTGCCCCAGAATGATGCCCACGGCGATACCCACCGCCATAAAGGCCACCGAGAACACGTTCCAGAAGGTGGCGTTGATGTTGTTGGCCCCCACCACGTCCAGACCCCGCAGAGAATACTGCTGGTTGAGGGTGGCCATACCCACCGACCAGGCGGCTTCGTTGGCCATCAGAGGCAGACCTCGGACGAATATCTGGCCGGTAAGCCGTAAGGGGATCCGCATACTGCGGTAGAGAATGGCGGCAAAGGGGTTGCGGGCGGTGTGGGCGTGGGTCCAGATCACCAGGACCCCCAACTCCACGAACCGGGAGATGACGGTGGCAATAGCGGCGCCGTCCACCCCCAGTTTCGGGGCGCCGAAATGCCCGAAGATCAGGATGTAGTTGCCCACAAGGTTGACCCCCACCGCTATCAGCCCCGCCACCATCGGCAAAGTGGTCTGGCCGGTCTCCCGCAGGGTGCTGCCGTAGCACTGCACCAGCGTGAAGGGGATAAGCCCCACCAGCATAATGTTCAGATAATTCTTGGCGTAGGTCAGAGAGGCCGCCGCATCGGCCGGATCCCCCTCGCCCTGTAAATACAGGTTTATGAGCGGTTCGCCCCACAGCAGGAATATCCCGATGCCGAGAACGGTCAGCAGGGTGCAGAACAGGAGTTTGAACCGCATCGTGTGGGCGATACCGGTATGGTCTTTGTTCCCGGCAAACTGGGCGCCGAAAATGCCCGCACCGGACACTGCACCGAAAATGCAAAGGGTGAACACGAAAATCAGTTGGTTGGCGATGGTGACACCGTTCATTTCCACCGTGCCCACCGCACCGATCATAATGTTGTCCAGCATATTCACCAGATGGGTGATGCCGTTCTGTATCATGATCGGCATAGTGAGCGCCATCACGTATCTGTAAAAGGCACGGTCACCGATAAATTTCTGTATCACAGGGGACACTCCTCATTCTTTCTCCTTCAAAAGGGAGATGATCATCCGGGCGCACTTATACACATCGCCGCCGCCCATCGTAATAACCAGGTCGCCGGGCTGTACCCGCTCCGCCACGTAGGCCGCAATCTCTGTAAAGGTGGCCAGGTAGACACCGTTGTCCATCCGGTCGGTCATCTGCTTGGAATGGACACCCCACTCGTTGACCTCACGGCTGCCCATAATGTCGCTGATCACCGCCACGTCGGCGGCACTCAGCGCCTCGGCAAACTCCTCCAGATGCCGGGCTGTGCGGGAGAAGGTAAAGGGCTGATGTACCGCCCACACCCGGTTGTGCTCCAGTTTTTTCGCCGCTTCAAGGGTGGCGGCGATCTCGGTGGGGTGGTGGGCGTAGTCGTCCGCCACCGTCACCCCGGCATAGGTGCCGAGAAACTCGAACCGCCGTCCGGCGCCGTGAAAGGCCAGGATGCCGGCGGCAATGGCGGTTGGGTCCACCCCGCACAATGCGGCGGCCGCCGCCACGCCCAGGGAATTCAGCACGTTGTGAGAACCGGGAACGCCCAATTCGATGGTGTGAAGGAACTCACCTTTACAGTATAGATCGTACCGGCCGTAACTGCCCCGGACGGTGCGGATGTTTCTCGCTTGCCAATCGCATCCGTCGGCGGTGCCGAAGGAGATGAGTTTATCCTTTGAAAGCCCTTTCACCGCCTCCACAGTGTTGGGGTCATCGGCGTTATAGATGACCTTGCCGGTGGTCTGGGCGGCAAAAGCGGCAAAGGAGCGGATGACCCCGTCCAGGTCGCCGAAATAATCCAGGTGATCCGCATCCACGTTGAGAATGATGCTGACGGCGGGGGTCATCTCCAGATAATGGTCTTTGAACTCACAGGCCTCGCACACCATCGTATCGTTGGTGCCGGCATGGCCGTTGGCGTTGATGGCGGGCAGACGGCCGCCGATGAAAATGCTGGGGTCGGTGCCGGCCTCTAAAAGCACTTGGCTGAGCATTGAGGAAGAGGTGGTCTTGCCGTGGGTGCCGGCCACGGCGATGGTGTTGCCAAACTGCCGGGAGATCCAACCCAGCAGTATCGCCCGCTCCAGGGTGGGGATGCCCTTTTCGGCGGCGGCCATCAGTTCCGGGTTGTCAGCGGGGATGGCGGCGGTATACACCACCAGATCCGCCCCCTCCACGTTTTCGGGGTTGTGCCCCATTACCACCGGGATGCCCAGACTCCGGATGCGGGTCAGATTGTCGGATTCGTTGTTGTCCGAGCCGGACAGGGCATAGCCCTTGGCGTGGAGGATCTCAGCCAGGGGGCTCATCCCCGAGCCGCCGATGCCGATAAAATGAATACGGCGGACATTGTCCAGCCAGTTGCGGTTCTCTGTCATATTGCTCTTCCTTTCGGATTTAGAATACCCATACCTTCCCATTATATGGCCTCCCGGCAAAAAAATAAAGTCTTTTTCTAATTATTTCTAAAACTTTTTCATATATATGGAGCAACCGACAAAAAGAAAGGGTGACCGCTATGTGGAAAAAACGGGTATTGGCCGGGGTGCTGGCCTTGTGTTTGCTGACGGCGCCGGTGAGCGCCGATGGCGGGGGACAGGTGCTGTATGATGAGAGCAACGGAGAAAGTCTGGGGGAACTGTTGAGGGAAGGACAGGAAGCATGGCCCACCATGGCGGTGAGCGCCGACAGCGCCGACCTGGAGATCAAAGCGAAAGGGGCGGTGCTGATGGATCAGGGCACCGGGCAGGTGCTGTATGACCAGGACGCCTATACCCATCTGCCCATCGCCTCGGTAACCAAGGTGATGACCCTGCTGCTGACGGTGGAGGCGCTGGAGGCGGGTAAGATCGCTCTCACCGACCCGGTGACCTGCTCGGATACGGCGGCGGCTCTGGGCGGGAGCCAGATCTGGCTGGAACCGGGGGAGATCATGACGGTGGAAGAACTGATCAAGGCGGCGGCCGTGGTGTCCGCCAACGATGCCTGCGGGGCGTTGGCGGAGCATCTCAGCGGCAGTCAGGCCGCTTTTGTGGCGGAAATGAACCGCCGGGCGGCAGAACTGGGGATGAACGACACCCAATTTGCCGATTGCAGCGGCTTGGACGACACCGGCTATTCCTGCGCCTACGATGTGGCGGTGATGAGCCGGGAACTGATGAGCCACCCCATGATCGAACAATACACCACCATCTGGATGGATTCTCTCCGGGGCGGCGCCTCTCAGCTGGTGAACACCAACAAGCTGCTCCGGCACTATACGGGTGCCACCGGGCTGAAGACCGGCACCACCAATGCGGCGGGGCACTGTCTGACCGCCACCGCCCGCCGGGAGAACACCTCGTTTATTGCGGTGGTGTTGGGGTGCGCCTCTACCGCCGACCGGTGGGCGGGAGCAAGAACGCTGCTGGACTATGGCTTTGCCGGGTATGTGACCCATACCCCCACCGCCGAGGCCGTTGATCCGGAACCGGTGCGGGTGCTGGGCGGTCAGCAAAAGACCGTGGAGGCGGCGCCGGACACGCCCGGCCCGCTCCTTCTCAGAAAAGGGACCGAGGAACAACTGGAATCCACGGTGGAGATGGTGGCGGATGTGGAGGCGCCGGTGAGTAAGGGGCAGACGGTGGGGGTCTGGCGGCTGAAGATCGGCGAGGAAACCGTGGGGGAATACCCCATCCGGGCGGTCTGCGACGTGCCGGCCACCACCCTGCAGTGGGCTTATGGGTTGTTAATGGACGCTTTGCTGGGATAATTTGTAAAAAAAGACAAAAAAATTCATAATTTGCGGTTGCAAAATTGGAACTTATCGTGTAAAATGAATGTAACAAACAAGGCCGTGTCACTTTGACACGGGATGAAAGGCGGAAACACTATGGCCGTAACGCTGCAAACCAAGTATGCCAAGGACTTTATCGGCGAAGAGGAGATCCTTGCTCTTCAGCCTCAGGTGACTCTGGCCCACGACATTCTCCATGCCGGTACCGGCCTGGGCAACGATTTTCTCGGTTGGGTGGATCTGCCGGTGAACTACGACAAAGAGGAGTTTGCCCGCATTAAGGCGGCTGCCCGGCGCATCAAAGAGGACACCGACGTGTTTATCGTCATCGGTATCGGCGGATCCTATCTGGGCGCCCGTGCCGCCATCGAGTTCCTCAAATCCAATAATTATAACGCCAAGAAAAAGGATACCCCCGACATCTATTTCGCCGGCAACAGCATCTCCGGCACCCAATTGTCCGAACTGCTGGAGATCTGTGAGGGCCGTCGGGTGTCCATCAACGTTATCTCCAAGTCCGGCACCACCACCGAGCCGGCCATCGCCTTCCGGGTGTTCCGGGAACTGTTGGAGAGCCGCTATGGCCACGAAGAGGCGGTGCGCCGCACCTATGTGACCACCGACAAGGCAAAGGGCACCCTCAAGGGCTTGTCCGACCGGGAAGGGTATGAGACCTTCGTAGTGCCGGATGACGTGGGCGGCCGTTTCTCGGTGCTGACGGCGGTGGGTCTATTGCCTATCGCTGTGGCGGGGTGCGACATCGATGCCCTGATGCAGGGCGCCGCCGCCGCCCGGGCGGATTTTGCCGACCCGGCGCTGGAAACCAACCACTGTTATCGCTATGCCGCCGCCCGGACTGCCCTGCACCGCCGGGGTCGGGCTGTGGAACTGATGGTCAGTTATGAGCCTCAGTTTGCGATGATGAACGAGTGGTGGAAACAGCTTTACGGCGAGAGCGAGGGCAAGGACGGCAAGGGTCTGTTCCCGGCCTCGGTGATCTTCTCCACCGACCTGCATTCGCTGGGCCAGTTCATTCAGGACGGTTCCAACATCCTGTTTGAAACGGTGGTCAAGTTGGGGGCACCCCAGCGGGATATTTTGATCAAAGAGGATGCGGAGAATGTGGACGGCCTCAATTTCCTGGCCGGTAAACCTCTGTCCTTTGTCAATGAAAAAGCCTTTGAGGGCACCATTCTGGCCCACACCGACGGCGGCACCCCCAATCTGGTGCTGGACGTGCCGGCGATGAACGAGGCTGAGTTGGGCTATCTCATCTATTTCTTCGAAAAGGCCTGCGCCATCTCCGGCTATATGCTGGGGGTCAACCCCTTTAACCAGCCGGGCGTGGAGAGTTATAAGAAGAATATGTTTGCCCTGCTGGGCAAGCCCGGCTATGAGGCAGACCGTGCCGCTCTGGAGGCAAGACTGGGCGAATAAGCCAAAACCAAGGATACCAATGGGAGTTCCCGTCGCAAGACGGTTTCCAAATATATAACTTTTAGGAGGACAATACTATGATCACTTTAATTCTCGGTAAAAAAGGCTCCGGCAAGACCAAAAAATTGATGGACCTGTGCAAGGCCGCCGTGGAGCAGTCTAAGGGAAACGTGGTCTTTATTGAAAAAGATAACACCTTGACATACGATCTGAGCCACAAGGCTCGTCTGGTTGCCGCTGAGGACTATGCCATCAAGGGCTTTGACGCTCTGTACGGCTACATCGCCGGTATGTGCGCCGGTAACTACGACATCACCGACATCTTTGTGGATTCCACCCTGAAGATCGGCGGTGACGACCTGGAGGCTCTGGCCTGCTGTGTCGAGAAACTGGCCAAACTGGAGGCCAACATCACCCTGTCCGTCTCTGCGGATAAGGCGGATATCCCCGCCCGTCTGGCTGAACTGGCTCAGGAGATCTAATTTGGTATAAGAGGTGTCTTCGCCGACTATACTAGATGGGTAAAACAAACTCGGAACGGCGAGGGAAACCTCGCCGTTCTCTGTGAATGGAGCGTAAATCATGGCTGCTATTTGGTATGAAGGTAACCGGAACAACGAACAAAACCGCCGGGAAAAAGACGGTGTGACCTATTATGTCCGGGGCCTGTTAGAGGTGGACGGTGTCCGCTATGAACGGTATGGCATCAAGACCCATTTCATCGAAAACGGTGAGGATTATATCGAGATCTTGCGGCGGTATGTGTCGCCGTTGTATCAGCCGGGCGATGTGGTGACCCTGGGCGAAAAGGTCATTTCTATGTGCCAGGGCAACATCGTCACCATCGACCAGGTGAAGGTGGGGTTCTGGGCGAAATTCCTGTCCAGATTTGCCTATCGCAGTGCCACCGGCACCGGTCTGTCCGAGCCCCACAAGTTGCAGTTGACCATCGATATGAAGGGTCTGCCGTTGGTGCTGTGGGCCTCTTTCTGCAGCGCCGTGGGCAAACTGTGCGGTAAGCGGGGCGTATTCTTCGAAATATTGGGGCGGGATATTGCCGGCATCGACGGTTTTTATCCTCATTCTCAGTTTGAGGCCTATAAGACCACGGCGGTGCTCAGCACCACCGACCCCGCCGGTGTCTGTGCCGACATTTATGAGAAATTGGGGATCTCCTGCGTGCTGGTGGATGCCAACGATATCGACATCGAAGTGTTGGGAAAATCCCCCGACCTTGCCGACGTGACCGACAAAAATCTGGCGGATCGGATCCGGGATAACCCTGCCGGTCAGGACGATGAACTGACGCCGTTTATCCTCATCCGGGACATCGGCGATGCCGAGGCGGAACCCTTTGTGCCGTTGGTTGCCATCGAAAAGCCCACCCACTGAGGGGACAAGCCCTCAGATTTCGGTTAAAATGACGGAATTTTAAATTGTCTATTGACAAATTCCGCCTGCTCCTATATAATACTTTGCGTGACGCTTGAGGTGAACTATGCTTTTGCAGTGCAGACCCCTGTTTATGGGCGAGGTAAACAGCCTCCCTATCGACACAGAGTTGGATTTTTCACAGGTTGAGTATCAGGGCGCTTGTCCGATGCGGGACCCCATCCGTGTGACCGGTTCGGTGACGGTGCGGGCCGGTGTTGTGACGCTGTCCGCCCGGGCTGGGTTCGTGTTTTACGGAGCCTGCGACCGGTGCCTGACCCCCTTTACCAAGACCTATGACATCCCCTTGGAGCACACCTTGGTGACCACTCTCGAAAACGAGGAGAACGACGACTATATCCTGCTGGACAACTACCAACTGAATCTCGACGATTTGGTGTTGGCGGACGTGCTGCTGGAGTTGCCGTATAAGAGCCTCTGCCGGGAGGATTGCCGTGGTCTGTGCCCGATGTGCGGAAAAAACCTCAATGAAGGACTGTGCGGTTGCACCCGCAAGTCTGTCGATCCCCGTCTCGCAGTGTTGGGACAATTATTAGATTAAACTTTTTCATCAATGCAAGGAGGTGCTGACATGGCGGTACCCAAGAGAAAAACATCCAAAGCCCGGCGTGATAAACGTCGCAACAACCTGTGGAAGCTGGATGCTCCCACCCTGGTGAAATGTCCCCAGTGCGGTGAGTATAAGCGTGCCCACCGTCTGTGCGGTAGCTGTGGCTACTACGGCGGCAAGCAGATTGTCAAGGTCGGCGAGTAATTCACTTACCACCTTAGACCCGGTGCGGAATGGAAATGAAAGTAGAGAAGGAGTCATCCTTCTCTATTTTTCTTTGTTCCGCATCTTTTCTTTTTGTGCACTTTTTTTGCTTTTTTGCCTTTCTTTTTGAATTCATATATGGTATAATATGGGGTAATGATGGGGAAGAAGGGGCTTTTGCCCACAAAAATGCGGATCGGTCGAGGGTATCTGCCCTTACCGCCCTATGGCGGATGGAGATCTTCATAGGATGGAATCCCTCTCCGGGACGTTCATTCGGACGCATATCCATCCAATCCCTAATCCCTCATTACTCATTCGATCGGAGGTGACCGTATGGCTGTACAAATTGCCGGTGTGGAAAAGCGCAGTCCCGCCGCCAGAGCCCGTATCAAGGCAGGGGATACCCTCTTGACCATCAATGGCCGGGAGATCACCGACGTGCTGGATTACCGGTTTTATATGCCGGACAGCCGGTTGGAACTGACCCTGCAGACCGCCAAGGGAAAGGCTCGTACGGTCCAGGTCAAAAAGAAGCCCTATGACGAATTGGGGCTGGTGTTTGACACCTATCTGATGGACAAGCAACGCTCCTGCCGGAACAACTGCATTTTCTGTTTTATCGACCAGTTGCCGGAAGGCATGCGGGAAAGCCTGTATTTTAAGGACGACGACAGCCGTTTATCCTTCTTGTTTGGCAACTACATCACCCTGACCAACCTGACCGACCGGGATGTGGAGCGCATCGTCGAGATGCACATCAGCCCCATCAACGTATCGGTGCACACCACCGACCCGCAGTTACGGTGCCGGATGATGAACAACCGTTTCGCCGGGGATTGTTTAAAGCACCTGTATCGCTTTGCTGAGGCGGGGCTGGACATCAACTGTCAGTTGGTGCTGGTGCCGGGATACAATGACGGCGAGCAGTTGCAAAAGAGTATGGAAGATCTGGCGGCGTTATCCCCGGCGGTGCGCAGTGTGGCGGCGGTGCCGGTGGGGCTCACCAAACACAGAGAGGGATTGCCGCAACTGCGAGGCTTTACGGCGGAAGAGTGCCGTGAGGTCATCCGGCAGATGACCGAGATGGGGGACAAAATGCTGGAGAAAACCGGCAGCCGGGTGTTCTATCCCTCGGACGAGTGGTATATCCGGGCGGGTCTGCCCATCCCGGAGGGGGATTTTTATGAGGAATACCCCCAATTGGAAAACGGCGTGGGTATGATCGCTCTGCTCAGGGAAGACTTTAAGCAGGCGGTGGACGGCTTTGACCTGTTTCTGGACACCGACCGGCTGGTGATCGCCACCGGCGTGGATGCCGCCCCCTATCTGCAGGAGTTGGCAGACTATGTCACCGATCGGTGCCCGGGGGTACAACTGAAGGTGGTGCCCATCCGCAACGAATTTTTTGGAGAGACCATCACCGTGTCCGGTCTGATCACCGGCGGTGATCTGATAAAACAACTACAGGGTGTGCCTATGGACCGCCTGCTGTTGCCGGCAAATATGCTGCGGCAGGAGGGCGACCTGTTCCTCGACGATGTGTCGGCGGAGCAGGTGGAAGAGGCTCTGGGCGTGCCGATCACATTCATCAACGAAACCGACGGAGAGGCCTTGTTTGAGGCCTTGTTTGGCGGGATGGACAATGAGGAAGGAGCGTGTGACTGATGGCGAAACCGGTTGTGGCGGTGGTAGGCCGCCCCAATGTGGGCAAATCCACGTTGTTTAATAAATTGATTGGTCAACGGCTGTCTATTGTTGAGGATACCCCCGGCGTGACCCGTGACCGCATTTTTGCGGAGTGTGAATGGCGGGGACGCAAGTTTATGCTGGCGGATACCGGCGGTATCGAACCCAAGACCGACGACGTGATCCTGGCCCAGATGCGGAATCAGGCCCAGTTGGCCATCGACCAGGCGGATGTGATCGTGCTGGTCACCGACCTGCGGGCGGGCGTCACCGCCAACGACCAGTCGGTGGCGACGATGCTGCAGAAGAGCGGCAAACCGGTGGTGCTGTGCGTCAACAAATGCGACACCCCCGGCGCACCTCCGGCCGAATTCTATGAATTTTACAATCTGGGTCTGGGCGACCCGGTGGCGGTGTCCTCGGTTCACGGTATGGGCACCGGCGATCTGTTGGATGCGGTGTTTGCGTTTTTGCCGGAAGGCGACCAGCAGGAAGAGGAGGCCGACACCATCAAGGTGGCGGTCATCGGCAAACCCAATGCCGGCAAATCCTCGCTGATCAACTGCATTGCCGGTGAGGAGCGGAGCATTGTGTCCAGCATTGCCGGCACCACCCGGGATGCCATCGACACCCATATTCACAACAAACACGGCGACTTCATCTTTATCGACACCGCCGGTCTGCGGCGCAAAAGCAAGGTGGATGACGCCATCGAGAAATACAGCGTGCTCCGGGCCCAGATGGCGGTGGAGCGGGCGGATGTGTGCGTGATCATGATCGACGCCACCGAGGGCTTCACCGAACAGGATAGCAAGGTGGCGGGTATCGCCCACGAAAAGGGAAAAGCCTGTATTATTGCGGTCAACAAGTGGGATGCTGTCGAAAAGGACGATAAGACCATGGATAAGATGCGTAAGCAGTTGGCTATCGACTTCTCCTTTATGTCCTATGCGCCTTTCATTTTTATCTCTGCCAAGACCGGCCAGCGGGTGGACCGTTTGTTTGAACTGATCACCTTTGTCAGCGAACAGAATTCGATGCGCATCAAGACCGGTATGCTCAACGATGTGCTGGCTCAGGCCACCGCCCGGGTCCAGCCCCCTACGGACAAGGGCAAACGCCTTAGAATCTATTATGTGACCCAGGCGTCCACCAATCCGCCCACTTTCGTGTTTTTTGTCAACCGGGCGGAACTGTTTCACTTCTCGTATCAGCGGTATCTGGAGAACCAGTTCCGGGATACCTTCGGCCTGGAGGGCACGCCGGTGCGGTTTATCGTCCGGGAAAAGGGTGATCGTACCACTCAGTGATGGGTGTGACCGGGATGAGGAGGATTTCATCAAGGTTACGTTAGGAGATGGATTATGATATCGTTTTTACAGAACAGTTGGCTTTCGGTGTTGCTGGCGGCGGTTTGTGGCTATCTGCTGGGCAGTATCAACTGGGCCATCATCATCACCCGTTATATCTTCCGCAAGGATATCCGCACCGAGGGCAGCGGTAACGCCGGTGCCACCAACGTGCTGCGCAATCACGGTCACGGCCCCGCCATCCTCACCACCATCGGCGACATTGCCAAGAGTATGGTGGCGGTGGTTGTGGGCGGCTGGCTGGTGGCCAACCTGCAACTGGGAGATCCCCAACTGCCGCCGGATTGGGTGCAGCAAAACCTGTCTCTCATTGGCGGGTATATCGGCGGTTTCTTTTGCCTGCTGGGTCACGATTTTCCGGTGTTTTACGAGTTCCGTGGCGGTAAAGGGGTGCTGACCACCCTGGGTATGTTCCTGCTGTTGGACTGGCGGGTGGCGCTCACCTGTTTGGGGGTGTTTATCGTCCTTGTGGCGATCACCCGGATGGTGTCTTTGGGCTCCATATTGTCCATCGGGTGCGGATCGGCGCTTTTGTATGTGTTCCAGCGCTATGCGGATGGCGGTGAATTTTCTCTGCCGAAAGTCTGGTTTTGTATGATCGCCGCCTTTTTGGTGTGGTTGCTGGTGGTGTGGCAACACCGGGCAAACATCGGACGGATCTTCAACGGCACCGAGAGCAAGTTGGGTCAGAAGAAATAATCGTTTCCAAAGCAGGAACGGAGGAAAAATATGAATGTGTTGGTATTGGGCGCCGGCGGCTGGGGCATCGGCCTGGCGTTGGTGGCCTCCCGCAACAAGCATAAGGTGACGCTGTGGTCCTTTGACCGGAACGAGTTGGAGGACTTGCGCTTGCACAATCAAAACCGAAGCCGTCTGCCGGGTGTGTTTCTGCCCATCGGAATGGAACTGACCGGGGATATGACGGCCGCCGCCACCACCGATATGGTGATTATGGCGGTGCCCTCCTTTGCCATTCGTTCCACCGCCAAAGCGCTGGCGCCGCATCTGGTGCCGGGAACGGTGGTGGTCAACGCCGGTAAAGGCTTAGAGGACGACACCCTCTTGCGGTTTTCTCAAGTATTGGAAGAGGAACTGCCCACCGCCCGGATAGCGGTGCTTTCCGGGCCTTCCCACGCCGAGGAGGTGGCCCGAAAGGTACCCACCACCATCACGGTGTCCGCCGCCGATATGCAGGTGGCCAGACAGGTGCAACTGGCGCTGAACCAGTCCAGTTTCCGCATCTATCTCAACGAGGATACGGTGGGCGTGGAGTTGGGCGGTGCCCTGAAGAACGTGATCGCCCTGTGCGCCGGTATTGTGGACGGCCTGGGAATGGGCGACAATACCAAGGCGGCGCTGATGACCCGTGGATTGGCGGAGATCGCCCGCTTAGGCGCCGCTATGGGCGCTCAGGAGCGCACCTTTGCGGGGCTGAGCGGAATGGGTGACCTGATGGTGACCTGCGGCAGTATGCACTCCCGCAACCTGCGGGCCGGTGTGCTCATCGGCCGGGGTGAATCGGTGGAGGAGGCCATTCGCCGGGTGGGTACCGTAGAGGGGTATCTGGCGGCCCGGGCGGCCTTTTGTCTGGCCCGGCAATATGGGGTGGAGATGCCGATCGTGGAGCAGTGTTATCGCACCTGTTATGAGGGGAAAGATCCCCGCCAGGCGGTGGTGGATCTGCTCAACCGTCCCTCCGGCTCTGAAAATGAGCCCTTGTGGATGAAATGATCAATCAAAAAAGGAGTGAGAGGAATGGAGGAAATTCGCCGGGTGGCGGCGGTCAACGATCTGTCCGGTTTCGGGCGGTGTTCTCTGACCGTGACCATCCCGATCCTGTCGGCTATGGGCTTTCAGGTGTGTCCGGTGCCCACGGCGGTGCTGTCCAGCCACACCGGGTATCCCGATCCTCTCATCTGGGATTTTACCGCCGATATGGAGGGGTATCTGGAGCATTGGGAGCGGTTGGGGCTCACCTTTGCCTGCGGGTACACCGGCTTTCTCGGTAACGAGCGTCAGGCGGAGATACTGGAGCCGTTTCTGAGACGGCTGAAAGACCAGGGGGCTTTGCGGTTGGTGGATCCGGCAATGGCGGATCACGGCAAACTCTATTCCTCCTGCAGCCCCCGACTGATCCCGGCGATGGCCCGGTTGGTGTCGCTGGCCAGTGTGGCCACCCCCAACCTGACCGAGTTGTGCCTGCTGACCGGCGGCGACTATCCGGCGGTGGTTGGCGCTGCCGACCGGCACCGTAAGGTTGAGGAAATGGCACACAGGCTGTTGCAGGACGGCTGTGAGGCTGTGGTGGTCACCGGCGTCATTTCCGGCGACCAGATCGAGAATTGTGTGCTCGCCGGGCCGGAGGCTCCGGCGGTATGGGTCAGCGGTCATCGGGTGGAGCAGAATTTTGCCGGTACCGGGGATGTGTTTGCCTCGGTGCTGTGCGGATGGTTGCTCCGGGGCGTGGCGTTGCCTCTGGCGGTGGAGAGAACCGCCGCTTTCGTGTGCAAGACCACCGAGGTGACGGCGACGATGCACGTAAACGGACAGGACGGCATTGCTTTTGAGCCGTTCTTGGGAGAACTAAGCGAGGCGTAAACCGGTATGAAACGAAATGTGGTGCTGGCAGGATTGCTGGCGGCGATGGTGTGCGTGGCCACCTGTTTTTTACATATTCCTATTGTGGGCGGCGGCTATGTGCACCTGGGGGATACCGTTATCTATCTGGCGGCGGCCATAGTGCCCACCCCCTATGCGGTGGCGGCGGCCGCCGTAGGCGCCGGCTTGGCGGATCTGCTGGTGGCGCCGGTTTGGGCACCGTTTACGGCGGTCATCAAGGCGGTAATGGTGTTGGCCTTTACAGCGAAAAAGGAGCGGTTGCTTTGTCGCCGCAACGTCTGGGCGCCGGTTATCGCCGGCGGTGTGGGCGTGGCGGGATATTATCTGGCCGAGGTGGTTATTCTGTGGCTCTCCGGCGGAGAATTGGCCACGGTCGGCGTGGCTGCTCTGGCGGCGGTGCCCTTTAACGCCCTGCAGGAATTGGCAGGCGGTGTGGCGTTTCTGCTGTTGGCAGTGGCTCTGGATCGGCTTCAGTTAAAAAAGCGGCTCAGCAGAAGAGGATGAAAGAGGCTCTCTGCCGGTTTGGGCAGAGGGCATTTTTTTGGTATATCTATGTAAAAAGGGTTGCTTTTTGAAAGAACTGGTAGTATAATGGAAGAAATTATTATTATGGGCGGGGATGGGCATTTTTTCTCTGTCAGTAATAAGAAAGTATGCACAAACAGGAGGTTTTCTTATGGTTTTGTTGGCTGCTGAAGTCGGCGAGATTCTGGGCGGTGCCGCCACCACCTTTGTCATTGGTTTGACGGTGGTGTTTCTGGTGCTGTTGCTGCTCACCGGTGTGTTCAAGGTGTTTGGTCTGATTATGTCCGCTAAAGAGGGAAAGGGTGCCGATGTCTCGGCACCTGCGGCCCCTGCGGCGCCGGTGGCGCCTGTGGCTCCGGCTGTGTCCGCCCCTATGGTGGGCAACACCGAGACCGTTTCCTCTCAGCCGGATGTGGACGGCGGTGTCCCCGCCGAGACGGTGGCGGCTATCTCCGCCGCAGTGGCCTCTGTGGCCCCTGAGGGAACCCAATATGCGGTTAAAGGCATCCGTAAACTGGAAGAGGAGGACTGACAATGGAGTTTTTGAATGATTTTTGGAGCGCCATCGTCGCTCTGTGGACCGATTCCGGTCTGGCCCGCCTGTGCAATTTCGAGGGCGGTGGTTGGAAAAACCTGATTATGATCGCTATTGCCTGCGTGCTGTTGTATCTGGCGATCAAAAAGCAGTTTGAGCCGTTGCTGTTGTTGCCCATCGCCTTTGGTATGCTGCTGGTGAACCTGCCCCTGGGCGGTGTGATGGATCCCCAGCGTAACTCGATGGAGTCCTTCACCTCCGAACAGTTACAGCAGTATGTGGACGGCACCTATGAAGAGGTGTATCCGGTGTTTGAGCAGACCGAGACGCTGAGTCTGACCCAGATGCAACAGTATGCCGCCTATGGCGTAGACGTCCGTCTGGATACCATCACCAATGCCAACGGCCAAGAGGTTGATGTGCTGTACATCAACGACGATGTGTATAAGGTGGATTCCATTGATGCCAGCGGCAACGTCACGGTGATCACCCCCTATTGGCAACACTTCGAGCAGGGCGGTCTGCTGTGGTATCTGTACCAGGGCGTTAAGTTCGGCATCTATCCGCCCCTCATTTTCCTGGGTATCGGCGCTATGACCGATTTTGGCCCTCTGCTGTCCAACCCCAAGAGTTTCCTGCTGGGTGCGGCGGCACAGTTGGGTATCTTTATCACCTTCTTCGGTGCCCGGGCGCTGAATCTGTTGCCCTTTGCTGAGGAATGGGGCATCGCCTTTACCGAGGCGCAGGCGGCCGCCATCGCCATCATCGGCGGTGCGGATGGCCCCACCGCCATTTACCTGACCTCTAAGTTGGCTCCCGAACTGCTGGGCGCCATCGCCATCGCCGCTTATTCGTATATGGCGTTGGTGCCGATCATCCAGCCCCCCATTATGCGGGCGCTGACCACCCAGAAGGAGCGCTCGGTGGTGATGACCGAGCTGCGCACCGTGTCCAAGACCGAGAAGATCCTGTTCCCCATTATGGTCACGGTCATCTGTGTCCTGCTGCTCCCCTCTGCGGCGCCGTTGATCGGTATGCTGATGCTGGGTAACCTGATGCGGGAATCCGGTGTGGTGGACCGTATCTCCAAGACCGCCCAGAACGAGTTGATGAACATCGTCACCATCTTTTTGGGTATCACCGTGGGCGCCACCGCCAATGCGGATAGTTTCCTGCGTCCCACCACCCTGCTGATCATCTGCCTGGGTCTGATCGCTTTCAGTTTCGGTACGGCCGGCGGTGTGCTGCTGGGCAAGTTGATGTATTGGCTCTCCGGCGGCAAGGTCAACCCCCTCATCGGCTCTGCCGGTGTGTCGGCGGTGCCGATGGCCGCCCGTGTGGCCCAGAAAGAGGGTCAGAAGGCCAACCCCTCCAACTTCCTGCTGATGCACGCTATGGGCCCCAATGTGGCCGGCGTGATCGGTTCGGCGGTGGCGGCGGGTATTCTGCTGACTCTGTTCGGTTGATAGAAGCATAAGCCAAGAGGCTGGACGGTGTGCCGTTCAGCCTCTTGTTATCGGTGATAGAAAAATGACGTGGGCATCGCCCCCTACAAAAGGGGCGGTGGAGGACCCCCGTCTCTACATAACTCATCCAATTCGCAAATTTCTCATTCCTAACTCCTAACGAATAAGGACGGTTATTATGTTAACACCATTTGAAATTGTATCACTGCGGCGGCAGATCATCGACCGGCAGTTTGCCCGGATGAACCCGCCCCAGCGCCAGGCTGTATACCACACCGACGGCCCTCTGCTGATCCTGGCGGGTGCCGGCAGCGGCAAGACCACCGTGCTGGTCAACCGCATTGCCAATCTGGTGCGGTTCGGCAGCGGGTATATCACCGAGGACGTGCCCCTGCTCTCCGACGCCCAGGAGGAGAAACTCCGGCTGTGTGCCGATGGGCGGATCCCTCTGGATGGGGAATTGGTGTCCCTGCTGGCGGAGGACCCCTGTCCCGCCTGGCGGATCCTGGCCATCACCTTTACCAACAAGGCGGCGGGAGAACTGAAAGAGCGGCTGTCCCGGATGCTGGGGCAGGAAGGGGAAGAGGTGGCGGCCGGCACCTTCCATTCCTTCTGCGCCCGGATCCTGCGCCGGGAGGGGGAATATCTGGGGTATTCCCGGCATTTCACCATCTACGATACCGACGACAGCCGCCGGCTGATGAAAACCTGTATGAAGGAACTGAACATCGACGAGAAGACCCTTGGCCACAAGGCCATCCTCGGCGAAATCAGCCGTGCCAAAGACGAGTTGGTGGATCCGGCGGAATACGCCGCTATCCACCAAAACGGTTTTGATCTGCGGCTGAAACTGGTGGCAAAAGCCTATAGCCTGTATCAGAGGAAATTGGCCGAGGCGGACGCCCTGGATTTTGACGATCTGCTGTGCAAGACGGTGGAACTGTTCACCCGGTTTCCGGAGGTGCTGGAACGGTATCAGAACCGCTATCGCTATCTGATGGTGGACGAGTATCAGGATACCAACCACGCCCAATACCGGCTGGTGAGCCTGTTGGCCCAAAAGAGCGGAAATCTGTGCGTGGTGGGTGACGACGACCAAAGTATCTACAAATTCCGTGGAGCCACCATCGAGAATATCCTCTCTTTTGAAGAGCAGTTTGCCGGGTGCCGGGTGATCCGGCTGGAGCAGAACTATCGCTCCACCGGGCGTATCCTGGACGCCGCCAATGCGGTCATAGCCAAGAATAAGGGGCGTAAAGGAAAGACCCTATGGACGGATAATGCTGAGGGCGACCCCCTGTATTTGGTGACGGTGGACAACGCCGAGGAGGAGGGCAAATACATTGCCGAGACCATCCTGTCCGGGGTTTCCGGCGGACGGCGGTTTTCGGATTTTGCGGTGCTTTACCGGGCCAACGCCCAGTCCAACACCATTGAGCAGGCACTGGTCAAGAGCGGTATCCCTTACCGCATCATCGGCGGGCATCGGTTTAACGACACCCTTGAGGTGAAGGATGCGATGGCCTATCTCCGGGTGCTGAACAACCCCGGTGACGAGGTGAGCCTGCGCCGGATCATCAACCAGCCCAAGCGTGGTATCGGCGACACCACGGTGGAGAATGCCGCCGCTATTGCCGCCGGACTGGGACTGCCTTTGTATGAGGTGCTGAAGAATGCCGGCGATTATCCCGACATCAGCCGGGCGGCAGGCAAGATCGGTGGGTTTATTGCCCTGATCGAAGAATTGCGGCAGGAGATGGAAGATCCGGAGATACCTCTGCATACGCTGTATGCGGATATGCTGGAAAAGACCGGGTATCTGGCGATGTGGCAGAGCCAAGGAGATGCCGAGGCGGGCCGTGTGGAGAACTTGGAAGAATTGTCCTCCTCCATCCGCCAGTATGAGAAAAATGCCGGAGACGATTATGCCGATCTGGCTGGTTTTCTGGAGGAGCAGGCGCTGATGACCGACATCGATAACTACGATGCGGATGCGGACGCCGCCGTTTTGATGACCATGCACGCCGCCAAGGGCCTGGAGTTTCCGGTGGTGCTTCTCCCCGGTTTTGAGGATGGCATTTTCCCCGGTTATCAAACGATGTTTGACCCGGTGGAACTGGAAGAGGACCGACGGCTGTGTTACGTGGCGGTGACCCGTGCCCGGGAACAACTCTATATCACCCGGGCCCAAAGCCGGATGCTGTATGGCAAGACCAACCGCAATCCCCCCTCCCGGTTTATCGGGGATATTCCCGGTGAACTGACCGAGGAGATCGACCGGAGCACCCACACCGCCGGTTTAGGCGGCGATTTTGGCGGCGGTCGGTATGGGGGGGAATACGGCGGCAACCGCTATGGCGGATACGGCGGCCAGACCCGGTTTGGCAACACCGGCGGATACAGTTACACCGCCGAACGCAAAACCGCCCCGGAGCGGCAAACCTCTGCGTTTTCTCAGCCGGCAAGCCGTCCTGCGGCGGCCAGCCGGGTGACGGTGGGCGGTGCCCCCAAGACGGCTCCTGCCACCGGCGGAGGTCGGTTTGAGGTGGGGGACGTGGTGACCCACGCCAGTTTCGGCACCGGTAAGATCGTGAATATGACCGCTATGGCGGGGGATACCCTGCTGGTGATCGATTTCGACAAGGCCGGACAGAAAAAACTGATGGCCAATTACGCCAAGTTGGAGAAGCAATAACGCCTTCAAAAAGGCGGCAAATGCATAGAAAACGCCGTGGTGAGTTTCACCACGGCGTTTTTGCGTGGGCGGTGGGGGACACCCGATCCTACGGTGTCGGTCTGAGGGCGGTGCGGGGCTTTGCGGGACGGGAGAGACCCGTCCCCTACGACCTCCGGTTCATACCGTTACCCCTCACCCCTCGCTCCTCATTCGAACTCCTCATTCACCCGAACAAGCCCTCCCACATACAGTAATAGTGAAGTGACGGCGGTGTCACCGCCCCGCTTACATTTTGTATAGGAGGCTATGTGTATGGCGGAAAAAATCTATCGGGACGGCGGCTGTAAAGAGGCCGTCTGTGTGGACGCCGGTCGGGTGTATGACAGTTGTTGCGACAAGGACTGCATCGAGAATATGCGCCTGTTCTTCACCGAACGGGAGCAGATGCTGGTGGACCACGCCACCGGCATCCGGGCAAAAAAGGCAGAGGTCATCACCACCTACATCGACGTGGAGGCTTTGCCCTTTAACCGGGGCTACTATTCCTGCGACCTGACCTTCTTCTTTGACGTAGAGATCGAGGTCTATGGCGGTCACGGCTGCCCCTGCACCGTCATTCACGGTGTGGGCGTTTTCCGTAAAAAGGTGATCCTCTACGGCAGCGAAGGCCATGTGCGGGTGTTCCACAGCGAATACATCCCCGATGCCAATGACCGTCAGGAAATGCCCACCCGGAATATGCCCCGGTGCTGTGTCCAGGTGGCAGAACCGGTGGTGTTGGACGGGAAATTGGTGGAGTGCTGTGACCGGTGCCGTTACGACTGCGGCGACTGTGGGTGCATCCCCGCCAACCTGTGCAGTCGCTACGGCGGCAACTTTGTGGACTGCGGCGACAGCAAATTGGTGGTGGTCACCCTGGGTATCTTCTCCATCGTTCAGCTCATCCGCAACGTGCAGATGCTGATGCCGGTGTACGATTATTGTATGCCCAACAAGGAATGCACCCCCACCAGTGAGAACCCCTGCGACCTGTTCCACAAAATGTGCTTCCCGGTCAACGAGTTCTTTCCGCCGGCCACCGAGGGGGATGGCGGCAGCGGCCTAAGCCATAGCGCCGGCTGTGGTTGCGGCAACACCGGCGGCCATAACAAGTGTGGCTGTTGACGCCGAATTTGCTGAAAGGGCTTGACAAAGAACATTTGTTCGTTTACAATAGAAGTGTAGCCGGAAAAGAGCAACCGTACCGAAAGGGTGCGGTTGCTTTTTTCGTGGGCGAAAACAAGGTGTCTGCCGTTTTGGGGACCGGCGGCAGGCAACCACACAACAATTCGGAAAGGAGAAATACGATGATTATCCTACAAAATTGGATCGCCACCATCCCGGAATCGGAAAAACACATTGCCTTTGTGGGGGAACACCAGTCGGTGACCCGCCAGTTCCTGTTGACCGGAGCGGATTGGGCAACCTATAAGGATTGGGGATTCCATCTGGATATGGCTTTTGACCTGTCTTCGGTGACCAGTCGTGCAGAGCGTAAACTGGAAAAGACCCAGGTGCAGAACACCGAGAACGCCACCGAAACGCAGGTCAACACCACCGGCACCACCACCAAGGAAAGTTATACCGTCACCGAGGTGGAGGTGGATTGTTCCGCACAGACGGATGTGGCCTCTTTGAGTAAGACGGTATTGGATGACGGCATCCAGTTGACCTGGAACGTGCTTCGTCAGCACACCCAACTGCCCGGCAAACTCACCGCCACGTTGCGGGCGTTGGGCCCGGACGGACAGGTGAAAAAGTCCGACCTGATGGTGTTTGAGGTGGAGCCGGCTGTGGTGGCAGAGCCGGCGGCTGACCTTGCCCAAAGCGAATTTGAGGCTATGGAGGAGCGTATGGACGGGATGCTCAATACGGTGCTGTTGAACGTCTTGGATGTAAGCCTGAACACACAAGAGGTCAGGGATGCGGCCGTTCAGGTCAGACAGAACGCCGAGCAGGTGGACAAACAGACCCAGCTGGCGCAGGAGGCGGCCGACGCCGCCAAGCAGGCAGAAGACACGGCGCTGGGCGTTCAGGACGCTATGAAAGGTGCTTTTGACCGTTACCCCAGCAACAACCTGCTGAATCTGGATGAGGTGATCTATGGCAAAGGAATGGATAAGTCCGGCGCTATGGGGTCGCTGGATACCTATGATCTGTCTTTGACCGGGTATATTCCTGTCAAAGAGGGGGATGTGTTGTCCTATCAGCGCACCAATGCGGAGACCGGCGAGCGGGAGTATTGGGGTTATTATCTGGTGTGCCTGTTCGATGAGGACAAGAACGTGAATATGGAGGCCAACAACTTTACCGCCTCTGAGACCGGCGGCCTCCACGAGATCACCATCCCGGCGGGGGTGTCCTATGTGCGGTTGACTTTGCACGATCTGCCCTCTTCGGTGGATCCGGCCATTGCCAACTGCAGTGAACTGGTACCCTATGAGCCCTATACCGGGGTCTACCGGCTGAAAAAGGAGGCTTATGATGCTGAGGATATGCAGGAGCATCTGCAGGCGGTACGGTGTGTATCCCAGGAACTGACCGAGCAGCAGAAGGCGCAGGCCCGGGAGAATATCGGGGCGTTGCCGGAGGATTATCAGCCGCCGGTTGACACGTGCCTGAACAAAGAATCCACCAATCCGGTGAGCAACCAGACGATAACCGAGATATACCAGAATACGGTGTTGCCTCGGCTGTTGCCCGAAGTGCGTAACGAGCAAACCTATTATATCCTCCGGGTGGGAACAAACGGACTGGGCTATGAATTTATCCCCATTCAGCAGGATGCGTATATTAAGCAGTGGATATTGCCCTATATTCTGCCCCGGGTAACCTCTGCGGACAACGGCAAGACTATGCAGGTGGTTTCCGGCACCTGGCAGTTGGTATGAACGAGCTGGAGTGGGAGCGCCGTCTGAGCCGAGCGGAAGACCGAACCAAATCCAACACCCACCGGCTGGATGAATTGGAAAAGCGCCAGGAGGATATCACCGAACTGGTGCGGTCGGTGGCGGCGATCGCCCAAAAACAGACGGATATGGATGCGGATATGAAGGAGATCAAAGCGGATGTCAAGGCGCTCACCGGCAAACCGGGACGTCGGTGGGAGAGCATCGCCGAAAAGGCGTTGCTCACCGCCGTGGCGGCGATGGTGAGTTGGATGCTGTTGCGGTTTGGCATCGGATAAGGAGGTAATGTATGAGCGAAAGCGTAAAGAATTGGCTAAAGGCGGCGGGCATCCGGGCGGTGAAAACCGTGGCCCAGACCGCCGGAGCCGCCATCGGCACGGCGGCGGTATTGACCGAGGTGAACTGGCCGGTGGCGGTGTCCACCGCCCTGTTGGCGGGGCTGTTGTCCCTGCTGACCAGTCTGGGCGGTCTGCCGGAACTGGATAGGGAGGTGGCGTGATGGCGAAACTGTATCTGTCCCCGGCGGGTCACGCCGCCGACAACCCCACCAAATGCGCCGGCGCCTGTGGGGAAAACGTCCACTGTAACCAGTATATGGATCTGGTGGAAAGCCGGATGGAAGAACTGGGCTGTGAGGTCAAGCGGGCCTCTGCCTCTTGGGTGGGGGACAGCGGTATGAAAAAGCGGGTCAAGGAGGCCAACACCTGGGGTGCCGACCTCTATTATGTGGCCCACACCAATGCCGGCGGTGGGCGGTATAGTATGACGATGTGCTATCCCGATGCCACCAGCAAGAAAAAGGCGGAGGTCATCCACAAATACCGCAAGTGTGTGTCCCGCCACAAGGTCACCACCCGGGAGAATCTCTATGAGATCAACGCCACCAAGATGGTGTGCCTGTATGACGAATTGTTTTTCCACGACAACGAGGAGGACTGTGCCTGGTTCCACGAACAGGGTATGGCGTTGTTGGCGGAGGAAACGGTGCAGGCGCTGTGCGAACTGCTGGGGCTGGCCTATGTGGCGCCACCCGGCACCGAAACGGAGCCGGCGCCCCTTCCCACAGGCCCCAAGGCGGGGGATACCGTGAAACTGAACAAGGGGAAACTGTATCTGGCCAGCGTGGGTACGGCGGCGGTGACCCGCACCGGCACCTATTATCTGTATGACGGCAAAAAGGTGCGGGGTCGCTATCGGGTGACCAACAAAAAGAGCCGTGTGGGTAAAAAGCCCATCGCCACCAACGTGTCCGGTTGGGTCGTGTTGGAATAAACGGCGAAAACGGACGACAGATTGGCTTTCCTAGGGTCTGTGCGGGGAATAGGGATGGGGTTTTGTGGGTTTTTGTCGGGTTGTGCATTGACAGGGGATGGGTGGGTATAGTATAATAGTGGACAAGTTTTACCGATTACGGTTAAGCAATACACAAAACAGGAGAGATTCCCATGATTAAAGACACTATCCGTGAACTGTCCGCCTTTGACCCGGAGATCGGTGCCGCCGTCCAGGCGGAATACAACCGTCAGCGCCGGGGTATCGAGCTGATCGCCTCCGAAAACGTGGTCAGCGAGGCGGTCCTGCTGGCTGCCGGCACCATCCTCACCAACAAATACGCCGAGGGTTATCCCGCCCGGCGGTATTACGGCGGCTGTCAGTGCGTGGACGTGGTGGAAAACATCGCCATCGACCGTGCCTGCCGGTTGTTCGGCGCCAAATACGCCAACGTCCAGCCCCATTCCGGCAGTCAGGCCAACACCGCCGTATACGTGGCGTTGCTCAATGCCGGCGACACCGTGCTGGGTATGAGCCTGGCCCACGGCGGTCACCTGACCCACGGCAGTAAGGTGAATCTCTCCGGTAAATACTATAATTTCGTGTCCTATGGCGTGGACGCCGACACCGGGCGCATTGATTATGCCGAGGTGGAGCGGTTGGCAAAAGAGCATCAGCCGAAACTGATCGTGGCGGGTGCCTCTGCCTATCCCCGGGAGATCGACTTTGCCAAGATGGCAGAGATCGCCCACGGCGTGGGCGCTTATCTGATGGTGGATATGGCCCACATCGCCGGTCTGGTTGCCGCCGGTCTGCATATGAGCCCCATGCCCTATGCCGACGTGGTCACCACCACCACCCACAAGACCCTGCGGGGTCCCCGTGGCGGCCTTATCCTCACCAACGACGAGGAGATCGCCAAAAAGGTGGACAAGGCCATTTTCCCCGGCATCCAGGGCGGCCCTCTGCTGCACATCATCGCCGCCAAGGCGGTGTGCTTCGGCGAGGCGCTGAAAGACGAATTCAAGGCCTATCAGACCCAGTTGCTCAGCAACAGCAAGGTGTTTGCCGAGGCGCTGTTAAAAGAGGGCTTTGACCTGGTTTCCGGCGGCACCGACAACCACCTGAGCCTCATCGACCTGCGGCCGATGAACATCACCGGGCGGGATATGGAGAGCCGCCTGGACGAGGTGGGCATCACCGTCAACAAGAACGCCATCCCCGACGACCCCCAGAAGCCCAGCATCACCAGCGGCATCCGTGTGGGCACCGCCGCCGTGACCACCCGTGGCTTTGTGGAGGAGGATATGGTGCAGGTGGCCCATCTGATGGCGCTGGTTGCCAAGGATTTTGAGGGCAATGCTGAGGCGGTGCGTGCCGCCGTGGACGCCCTGTGCGACAAATATCCCCTGTTTGAGTAAACCGTGATGAAAATATCACGCTGACTTTAGTCAGCCTATCCCTATACAGACAAAAAGAAAGAGAAGACTCGTAATAAACGAGTCTTCTCTTTTCTGCTGTGGGTCAATAGGCCAACAGGTTG
>CAYSRL010000001.1:0-48435 GCA_964433515.1 uncultured Ruminococcus sp. | reverse complement strand
TCGACCGCAACACCACCATCCCCACCAAGAAGAGCCAGATCTTCTCCACCGCCGCCGACAACCAGCCCTCTGTGGAGGTGCACGTGTTGCAGGGTGAGCGTGAGTTTGCCCGGGACAACAAGACTCTGGGTATGTTCCATCTGGACGGCATCGCCCCGGCTCGCCGTGGCGTGCCCCAGATCGAGGTTACCTTCGACATCGACGCCAACGGCATCGTGAACGTGTCCGCCAAGGATCTGGGCACCGGCCGTGAGCAGCACATCACCATCACCTCCAACACCAATATGTCCAAGGAGGATGTGGAGAAGGCGGTGCACGAGGCAGAGCAGTATGCCGCCGAGGATAAGGCCCGCCGTGAGGCGGTGGACACCCGCAACAACGCCGACCAGATGGTGTATCAGTCTGAGAAGACCATCGAGGAGATGGGCGACAAGATCGACGAGGCCGACAAGACCGAACTGCAGGGCAAGATCGACGCTCTGAAAGAGGCTCTTAAGGGCGAGGACATCGAGGCCATCAAGGCGAAGCAGGAGGAACTGACCAAATCCTTCTACGCCGTCAGCGAGAAGCTGTATCAGGCCGCCGCAGCCCAGGGCGCTCCCGAGGGCGGTGCGGCCCCCGACGGCACCGCCACCCCCGACGGTGACGGTTTCTACGATGGCACTGTGAACTAATTTGCACACACCACCGCCCGACTTTGTCGGGCGGTGACCGGTGTTTCTAAGGAGAATTTCCTATGGCGGATAAACGGGATTATTACGAGGTGCTGGGCGTTAACAAAGGCGCCTCAGACGACGAGATCAAAAAAGCCTATCGCAGGATGGCGAAGGAATACCACCCCGACCTGCACCCCGGTGACAAGGTGGCGGAGGCAAAATTCAAAGAGGTGGGCGAGGCCTATGAGGTGCTGTCCGACCCCCAGAAAAAGAGTCGCTACGACCAGTTTGGCCACGCCGGCGTAGACCCCAATTTCGGCGCCGGTGCCGGTGGCTGGGGCGGTGGCGTGGATGTGGACTTCGGGGATATCGGCGACATTTTCTCCTCCATTTTCGGCGGCGGCTTTGGCGGCGGTTTTGGCGGCACAGGCCGTCGGCAGAACCCCAATGCCCCCCGACAGGGCAGTGACGTGGCCGCCACGGTGGTCATTTCTTTTGAAGAGGCGGCCAAGGGTTGTAAGAAAAAGGTGTCGGTGCAGAAGATCGTCACCTGTTCCGACTGCGGCGGCACCGGTGCCAAAAGAGGCACCAGCCCCACCAGTTGCCCCCAGTGTGGCGGCACCGGTCAGGTGAGCCGTCAACAGCGCACCCCCTTCGGCGTGATGCAGACCCAGTCCCCCTGTCCCCGGTGTCAGGGTAAAGGCCGCATCATCGAGAGTCCCTGCACCTCTTGCGGCGGCCAGGGGCGGGTGCGCCAGGCCGAGCAGGTGGGCATCAACATACCCGCCGGCATTGCGGACGGACAGGTGATCACCGTCCCCGGCCGTGGCAACGCCGGTACAAACGGCGGGCCTGCCGGTGACCTGCAGGTGCAGGTGTCGGTGCGTCCCCATCCGGTGTTTGAGCGGGACGGCTTTAATATCTGGTACGAGATGCCCATCACCTATGCCCAGGCGGCATTGGGTGCCGAGGTGGAGATACCCACCCTGGACGGCAGAATACCCTATACCATCAAGGAGGGCACCCAGCCCGGCGACATTCTCCGGATCAAGGGCAAGGGCATCCCCTATGTGAACGGCCGTGGCACCGGCGATCTGTTGCTGAAGATCGTGGTGGAGGTGCCGAAAAACCTCACCAAAGAGCAGAAGAAGATTCTCCAGCAGTTCGAGTCCGCCACCGGCGACAAGCAATACCAGAAACGCAAAAGTTTCTTTGATACGCTGAAAAAGCATTTTTCGTAATATAGGGCGGGGCTTGCTCCCGCCGCAAAAGATAAAAACCACCGCTATCCGTCCGGATAGCGGTGGTTTTTTGGTTAGAAGAATATAAGATCGAGCGTAGCCTCCCTCTCCGAGGGAGGTGGATTTTGCCGAAGGCAAAAGACGGAGGGATCTCCCTTCCTCTTTTTCTCCATTACTTCTCCTCGATGACCTCTTTGCCGCCCATATAGGGGCGCAGAGCCTCGGGGATGCGGACGGAATACTTCTCGCCGTCAAACTGCAGGTTGTTCTCCAGGAAGGCGATCAGCATGCGGGGCGGCGCCACCACCGTGTTGTTGAGGGTGTGGGCCAGATACTTGTTGCCGTCGGCACCCTTCACCCGGATGCCCAGACGGCGGGCCTGGGCGTCGCCCAGGTTGGAGCAGGAGCACACCTCAAAGTATTTGCCCTGCTTGGGGGACCAGGCCTCCACGTCGTAGGATTTCACCTTCAGGTCGGCCAGGTCACCGGAACAGCACTCCAGGGTGCGTACCGGGATGTCCAGAGACCGGAACAACTCCACGGAATAACTCCACATCTTGTTGAACCACTCCATGCTCTCCTCCGGTTTGCAGATGACGATCATCTCCTGCTTTTCAAACTGGTGGATGCGATAGATGCCCCGCTCTTCGATGCCGTGGGCGCCCTTCTCCTTGCGGAAACAGGGGGAATAACTGGTGAGGGTCAGGGGCAGTTCGCTCTCGTTGGTGATGGTGTCGATGAACTTACCGATCATAGAGTGCTCGCTGGTGCCGATGAGATACAGGTCCTCGCCCTCGATCTTATACATCATGGCGTCCATTTCCTCAAAGCTCATCACGCCGGTGACCACGTTGGAGCGGATCATAAAGGGCGGCACGCAATAGGTAAAGCCCTTATCGATCATAAAGTCCCGGGCATAGGAGAGCACCGCCGAATGCAGACGGGCGATATCCCCCATCAGGTAATAGAAACCCTCGCCGGCCACCTTGCCGGCGGCGGTCTTGTCGATGCCGTTGAATTTCGCCATAATGTCGGTGTGATAGGGGATCTCAAAGGCGGCCTGGTTGGCTTCGCCATACCGCTCCACCTCTACGTTGTCCTCGTCGTTTTTGCCGATGGGGACAGAGGGGTCGATGATGTTGGGGATCTTCATCATCCGGTCGGAAAGTTCCTTGGCCAGTTCTGCCTCCTGCTGTTCCAACTGAGCCAGTTCAGCCGCCTGCTGAGAGACCAGCTGTTTCTTTTGCTCGGCCTCTTCCCGCAGACCTTTGGCCATCAGCCCGCCGATCTCCTTGCTGATCTTGTTGCGGTTGGCACGCAGGTCGTTGGCCCGGGTGTTGACCTCCCGCTTTTTGGCGTCCAGTTCAATGACCTCGTCCACCAGGGGCAGTTTGGCATCCTTAAACTTTTTGCGGATGTTCTCTTTGACGATTTCCGGGTTTTCCCGGATAAACTTAATGTCCAGCATAGCAATTCCTCCGTCTTTCAGGGACTATAATACAAAATTATACCACACCGAAATTGGTTTTTCAACCTATTTATCGCATAAAAATAAAGGGGGAACGGCCAAAAACCGTTCCCCCTGTCGGTTAATCTGCTTTTTTCTCGTCCTCTTCGTTGTCCTTTTTCTCCATTTTGATCTCCCAATGGATGAGGAAGGCCAGCAAGGCACGGATGAGAATGACGATGCCCAGCACCGCCAATTCGGTCAGGTCGTGGACGATAACCGTCTTGATGATCTCGGCACCCATCTTGAATTCCAGCGCCAGTGCCAGCGTTTTGCCCAACTCGATAACGATGTTGATGGGCTCCCGGCGGAGCAGACGGCGCACAAGCTGGGCCAGTGCCTTGATCGATCCGATAACGATGATGGCCACGCCGATAAACTCCAGCGACAGAGCGGACACCTCGGCAAATTGGTGCAAAAGGCTTTCATAATGATTTACAAACGCATCAAACACAGCGATACACTCCTCATTGTTTCACATACTTGCTCCATCCGGAGGAAACCGCTTGGGTGCCGTCTTCGGCCACCCATAGCGCCTCTACCTCCGGCAGGGATTCTACCAAAGCCAGTCCCTCGGCGGGGGACAAACAGAACAGGGCGGTGGAAAGGGCATCCCCCAGCCCGGAATCGGGGCACACCACCGACACCGACAAAAGCCCCTCAGAGGGCATCAGGGTGTCCGGGTGGATGATGTGGTGATACCGGTTACCGTCCACCACGTAATACCGCTGATAGGATCCGCTGGTCACCAGCGCCATCCCGCTCAGTTCCAGCGTGGCGATGTGATCGGCGGCGGTGTCGGCAGGGTTCTCGATGCCCACGGCCCATCCGGAGCCGTCCGGTTTTCCGCCTACGGTGCGGACGTTACCGCCCACGTTCAGCACATAGCCGGTGTATCCCTCTTGTTCCATCCACAGAGCCACCTGCTCCACCGCATAGCCCTTGGCGATGGCGCCCACATCCAACCGCATCAGCGGGTCGGTGAGGGTGACGGTGCTGTTCGCCTCGTCGATGACCACCGCCTGGATATCCGTGTGCTGGGCGGCTTCCCGGAGGCTGTCCATGGGCGGCAGGGTGGCATTGGCGGGGTCATCCGCACCGATGGTGCGGCGGTCGTGCCAGAGTTTCAGCACACTGCCCATAGCCACGTTGACCATTCCGCCGGTCGTTTGGTGCATCTCTTTGGCATACACAAGCAGGTCGACGATCCGCCGGTCCACCGTCACGGTGGGGTGAGCCCCGTCCACCAGGTCGTTGACGGTGCAGAGGTTGGAAAGCCCCTCATAGCGCAGATAGATGTCGTAGAGCCGGTGGTATTCCAATAATTGGGCTTTAACACCTTCTGCCACCCGGTCAAATTCCTCCTGGCTGTCGGCATAGCCGGTGATGGTGGTGGCGGTATCAAAAAAGTCGAAGGAATACGTGGAATATTTTTCGGGTTCTTGTTTGCAGGCGGTGAGGCATCCCAACAACAGGCATATCCCCATCATTCCTGCCAGCATTCGTTTTCTCATAGATATACCCACAGAGCAAAAAAGCGGGAGGTGGACCCTCCCGCTTTTTATGGTTGGTTTGGTTTAGATTTTGGAAGCGGCAGCCACAAAACCGGACACATAGATGGTGCAGCCGGCGGTCTGAACTTCTTCCACGCCCTTGCCGTCGACGCTCATCAGGCCGGCGATCTCGTCGCCGGTCTTGCCGATGCACTGGGCATCAAAAGCGGCGGCCTGCTCGTACCACTCCTTGGCGGCGCCGCCATAGGCGACCATACCGTAGTTGGAGCCTTGCTCCTTCTTGGACAGGATCTCCTGGGTGGTGTCAAAGGTGGACTTACCGGTGATGTCAAAGGTGAAGGAAACCGGCACGCAGTCGCTGTTACCGGCGACGACCTTGCTGTCAGCGTCCAGGGCGGCGGCATACACATAGACCTCCACCTCGTTGGTGCCGTCCGCATCGGCGGTGGCATCCTCAATGGTCTGGACGGTATAGGCGGTGACCTTCAGGGTGTGGTCGGCGGTCACGTTGGAGTCGGCGGCGGCATTATAGGCCTTCTCGACGGCGCCCACAAACTCGCTGATGGCGATGGTGCAACCGGCGGTCTGCACCTCTTCGGTGCCATAGCCTTCTACGATCAGAGCCTTGACCTCGTCCAGGGTCTTGCCGGCAACCACGCCCTCAAAGGCGTCGGCCTGCTCATACCACTCCTTGGTGGCGCCGCCATAGGCGACCATACCATAGTCGGCACCCTGCTCATACTTGGTCTGAGCTTCGGGGTTGCCCACAGCCTTACCGTCGGAGGTATAGGACAGGCTGCTCTGCATCGTATCCAGAGCGCAGGCGACGATCTTGCCGTCGGCGTCCACAGACACGGCGGCCACGGTCACGTCCACCTCGGCGGTACCGTTCGCATCGCCGTCGGCGTCGGTGGCGGTGGGGTCGGAGACATACACCGCCGAGCCGAATTTCAGGGTCTTTGCCTCGGCAGTACAGCCGGTCAGAGCACAGGCGGACACCAGCAGGGCCGCACACAGGCACAGGGAAACAATCTTTTTCATAGTCATTCTCCTCGACAAATATTTTTTGAATAGCATACAGGGTCTACGCTATTTTCATTGTAGCATACAGCAAAGGGCTTGTCAACACTTTCACAGTCGGGTGGGGATCCGCCGGATCAGCAGGGCACCGCCCAGACCGATACAGAGCCCCGCCACCGTGCCGGTCACCGCCAGCACAATGAGGTAATACCCCAACTCAGCGGTGCCCAGCACCAGCATTGCCATCAGGATCTGCCCCACGTTGTGGAGCACACCGCCGGCCACGCTGACCCCGGTTATGGACAAGAAATCCAGCCGTTTCAGCACCGCCATAGCGGTGAGGCTCAGCACACCGCCGGCCAGGCTGTACAGCAACGCCATGGTGTTGCCGAACAACAGCGTCACCAGCACGATCCGGCAGAGGGACACAGCCGCCGCCGGCCAGACACCCCGCCGGTACAGCAGGAAGATGATGACCAGGTTCGGCAGTCCCATTTTGATGCCGGGAACGGCAGAAACCAGCGGGGGCAACAGCGCCTCCACATAGGCGAGTATCAGCGCCACCGCCACGCACAAGCCCAGAAAGGCGGTCTTTTTTGCATTGGTTTTCACGCTAAGACCTCCTTATACCACAATGTCCGGTTGGTCGGCGGTGTGGGCGGCGGTGACGGTCACCACCACCCGATGGGGCAGACAGACGATGCTCTCTCCCTCCCGGCTGATGGGCCGGTGCCCGGCGCAGATGCCGTCGGGGCAGGTGGCGGTTTCGATGCTTGCTTCGCCGTTTTGGATAACCAGCCGGTTGAGGCCGGTCTCTCCGGTGCGGATGTCCTCCACCCGATCCTCGGATAGAGCGTACACCCCATACACCTCGCCGTCCACCGTGACGGTGACGGTGTCACCCTCACCCCGGAACAGCCACAGACACGCTCCCGCCACCGTCACCACCAACAGCAGGGCGGCGATAAACAGGATGTCGTTGCGTATTTTTTGTTTTGCGGTACGGTTTTTTGTTTTCATTTAATCGTTCAGCAGGTCTTCCGCCTTCACGCCTTCCGGCCGATCGGGGAAGAACACTTTTTTCAGACAGCCGGTGGGGCACACCTCGGCACAGGCACCGCAACGGATGCACTTGTCATAGTCGATGACCGCCAGGTTATCCACCACCGTGATGGCATCGTTGGGGCAGGTCTTTTCGCACTTTTTACAGGCGATACAGGCGTTTTTGCAGGCCTTGCGGGCGTCGGCGCCCTTGGCTTTGCTGCTGCACATCACCGCCACCATTGCCGACTGGGGCAGCATATGGATGATGCCCTTGGGGCAGACACCGGCGCAAACGCCGCAGCCCAGACACCGGCTGGTGTCCACGTGGGCGATGCCGTCGATGGTGCAGATGGCGTCGGCGGGACAGGCCTTGGCGCAGTCCCCCAGACCCAGACAGCCGTAAGAACACTCACCGGGACCGCCATACAGCATCGAGGCGGCGGCGCAGGTGGGCACACCGTCATAAGAGGCCTTGTTACCGGTGGCGTCGCAGTTGCCGTTGCAGGCCACAAAAGCCACCACGTCCTCAAAGGGCTCCGCCTCCACGCCGAGGATGGCGCCGATCTGGTCGGCCACGTCCTGAGCGCCGGGGACGCAGAGGCTGGGGCTGACCCCACCCTCGGCCAGGGCGGCGGCATAGTCGTCACAGCCCTTGTATCCGCAGGCGCCGCAGTTGATACCCGGCAGGCAGGCACGGACTTTCGTATAGGTGGGGTCTTCCGGCACGGCGAAGAAATGGGAGAGCACCGCCAAAGCGATACCCAAGACCAGCGCCACCGCCGAAACCACTAAGAAAGCAACCAAAATATCCATTTTTATGTTACCTCCTTTTTAAGCGAAAATGCTCTCAACGATGCCGCCAAAGCCCATAAAGGCCAGGGAAATAAAGGCGGCGGCGATGAGGGTGACCGGCAGACCACGGAAAGGAGCGGGGATGTTGTCCTCGTTGATGCGGGAGCGCAGACCGGAGAACAGCACCATAGCCAGCAAAAAGCCCAGACCGCAGCCCAGCGAACTGACCATCGACTCCAGGAAGGTGTATTCGTCGTTGATGTTGTTGATGGTGACACCCAGCACCGCACAGTTGGTGGTGATGAGGGGCAGATACACGCCCAAACCTTTGTGCAGGGCGGGGGAGAACTTTTTGAGCAGCAACTCCAGCATCTGCACCAGGGCGGCGATAACCAGAATAAAGACGATGTTCTGCATATACCCCAAGTTCAGGGTGTTGAGCACGAAATACTGGATGGGCCAGGTGACGGCGGTGGCCAACAGCATCACCGCCGTAACGGCGATGCCCATACCGGTGGCCTGATCCAGTTTCTTGGACACGCCCAGGAAGGGGCAGATGCCCAAAAACCGGCTGAGCACGTAGTTGTTGGTGAGGATGGAGCCAAACAGGATGATGGCAAGGTTTTTCATATCCATTATTCCTCAACTCCTTTCTCTTGGCAGGAGCCGGTGTGGCAGGAGCCTGCATTGGGGCAACCGGCGCAGGAGAAGGATTTCTTCTTGGGGTATTTGCCGTTGGTGATGACATACACCAGCGCAATCAGCAGACCGTACACCAGCAGACCGCCGGGCGCCTTGGTCAAAAACTCGATCTTGTAATCCGCCAGGAAGGGGATGGCGATACCGGCAAAGGAGGCGGAACCGAACACCTCCCGGATGGTGGCCATGGCGGTGAGCGCCAGGGTGAAGCCAATGCCCATACCGATGCCGTCCAGAGCGGACTTCACCACCGGGTTTTTGCTGGCGAACATTTCTGCCCGGCCCAGGATGATGCAGTTGACCGTGATCAGATCCAGATACACGCCCAGGGTCTCATACAAAGAGGGCAGATAGGCCTGAACGATCATCTTCACGATGGTGACAAAACCGGCGATGATGACGATATAGCAGGGGATACGCATGGTATCCGGGATCACTTTTCGCAACAGAGAAATAAACACGTTGGAACAGACCAGCACCGCCAGGGCGGCCAGACCCATACCAAAGGCACCGTCCACCGTGTTGGTGGTGGCCAGGGTGGGGCAGGTGCCGAGAATGAGCACCAGCACCGGGTTTTCCTTCAGAATACCCTTCCACAGGGTAGCCAGATTGCTGTCTTTATTCATTACTGGGCACCTCCTTCCAGAATGGTGACCGCCTCAAAGCAGCGCTGGATAGCCTCCAGATAGCCGTTGGTGGTGATGGTGGCGCCGGAGATGGCGTCCACCTCAGAGAGGGTGTCGGCGGTCTTGCCGGCAAACTGTCCGTAGAAACTCTCTTCGCCACAGGCAGAGCCCAGGTTGTCGGTCTCCTCCTCGGAGAGGGTCAGACAGTCGATGATCTTTCCGGCGGGGGTCATAGACACCCGGATACGGATATATTCGCCGGAGGCGGGGTGGTATTGGCTGCCACCCTTGATGCCATAGCCGGCGGCGTTGATCTCAAACACATAGTTGCCGGAAGCGGTCTTTTCCGCCTTGGTGATGTTCTGGTGGATACCGCTGTCGGCAATATCCATTTGCTCCAGAGTGGAATTCTGCAGAGCGTTGACGGCATCGGCGGCGGCCGTGCTGTCGGATCTGCCGGCGGCATCCACGCCCACAAATTCCTCGCCGATGACACAGACATAGCCGGCGCCGTTATCCGCCACATAGATGGCGTCCACACCGGTCAGTTGCTCGGTGGCGAACCATTTGACAAAGGCATCGCCCTCCGGCAGAGCGGCGGCCAGATTGTCCGCAAAAATTTGATCCTCGGTGCGGATGTCTACACTGCCGCCGCCCAGGATGATGGCGGCGTTCAGGGCATCCTTAACGGCGTTTTTATAGGCTTGGGAGGTCAGGGTGGCTCCGGCAATGGTGTCGGTGGCCTCCACCCCTTCGGCATTTTTGCCGGTGAAGTTCTGACCGTACTCTTTTTCCTTGCCCAGGGTTTCGGTGGAGGACAGGCAGACGGCGCCGGTGACGGTGCCTTCGGCGTCCACGCCGCACATGATCACGAAATCGGAACCATAGCCTTTGGTCACCAGTTTGACCACGTAACCGGCACCGGCAGTCTCCTTATAGGCTTCGGTGACGGTGGCGGGCAGTTCATAGGCGGCCAGATCCACCGCCTCAAACCCGGTGCCCTCCGGCATCACCACCAGCAGTGCCTCGTTGGCGGCGGCGGCGGCATTTTTCTCAATGATGGGGGCGGTGATGGCGTTGGTGCCCGCCAGCAACAGGGCGATCACACCGCAGATAGCCACCAGCACCGCTACGCTTTTGATGTTCTTGACCATCATTTCGCACCTCCCGCTCCGAAGACCTTATGCTGGGTCCATTTGCTGATATAGGGGGTCAGAATGTTCATAAACAGAATGGCAAAGGATACGCCCTCCGGATAGGAGCCAAAATACCGGATAAGACCGGTCAGCAGACCACAACCCAGAGCGTAGATGACCTTGCCCCAAGGGGTGGGGGGAGAGGTGACGTAATCGGTGGCCATAAAGAAAGCGCCGATAAACAGACCGCCGGACAGGCTCAGCGCCAGCGCCCGGGTGGGGTCAAAGCCCTCCATCAGGAAGGAGAAGGCAAACACGGTGCCGATGTAGACCACCGGGATGTGCCAGGAGATGACCCGGCGGATCAGCAGATACACACCGCCCAACAGCAGGGCGGCGGCGCAGGTCTCGCCGATGGCGCCGCCGTGCAGACCCAGAAACAGATCCAGAAGAGAGGGCATTTGCTCGGCGGCCAGAGGGGTGGCGCCCGCCACGGTGTCGGGGGTGATGACGGGGTGGGCCGCCTGGGCCATAGAGCCAAAGGCCACCAGCATAAACACCCGGGCGGTGATGGCGGGGTTGACCACGTTCTGGCCGATACCGCCAAACAGGCACTTGACCACCACGATGGCGAACACCGAGCCGATGACACACTGCCACAGCGGGATGTTGGCGGGCAGATTCAGACCCAACAGCAGACCGGTGACGGCGGCGGACAGGTCGCCTACCGTCTGGTCCTTTTTGGTAATGTAGTTAAACAGCGCCTCCAACCCCACACAGGAGGCTACGCAGATACCCACCACCAGCAGGCTGCGCAGACCGAAGATGACCACGCCCGCTACCGTGGCGGGGAGCAGGGCGATCAGCACGTCCAGCATAATGCGGGAGGTGGAGTGACCGCTGTGGATATGCGGGGAAACGGTCAATTTTTGATTCACGCTCATTGTTTGGCATCCTCCCTTGCTTTGGCTTCCCGCAGGAATGTTTTGCCCAGTTTGTTGTTCTGGACCAGAGGCCGGTTGGCGGGGCAGACGAAACTGCAACAACCGCACTCCATACAGGCGTTCACCGCCAGTTCCTCCAACGCCTCGGCGTCCCGTTTGCCCAGGGCGTTGGAGATGGCGGCGGGGGCCAGACCGAAGGGGCAGATGTTGGTACAGGCACCGCACCGGATACAGGCAGTGGTCTTGGGCAGCCAGGCCTCTTTGCCGGTGAGCGCCAGGACGGCGTTGGTGTTTTTAAGAATGGGGGCGGTGTCGTTCGGCACGGTGATACCCATCATCGGCCCGCCGTAGATGAGTTTTTCCGGCTCGCTGACCAGACCGCCGCAGGCGGCAAACACGTCCGCCATAGAGGTGCCGATGGGCACCAGCAGGTTCTGGGGGTTGGCCACACAGCCGCCGTCCACCGTCACGCACTTCTCCACCAGCGGCATACCGGTGGTCAGATAGGCGCCGATGGCGGCCAGGGTGGTGCAGTTGAGCACCGCACAGCCCACGTCGACGGGCAGTTTGCCGGCGGGGATCACCCGCCCGGTGGTGGCGTAGACCAGCACTTTTTCGCCGCCCTGAGGATACTGGGCGGGCAGCACCTTGATGACAACGGTGCAGTCCTCGGTCAGTTGGGCGGCCATCTCCCGCATCACGGCGATGGCCTGTTTTTTATTGCTTTCGATACCGATGACCACATTCCGGATACCCATATAGCGGGACAGGGCCCGCAGGGCGATAGCCATATCGTCGGCACGGTTCAACATAGTCACGGTGTCGCTGGTGACGTAGGGCTCACACTCGGCGCCGTTGATGACCAGCCAGTCGATACGCTCCGGCTCCACATCCAATTTTATATGGGTGGGGAATCCGGCGCCGCCCAGACCCACGATGCCGCTTTCTTTGATGGCGTGGATGAGATCCTCACGGCTGTTGACGGTGGGCGGAACAACGCTTTCATCCACCGTCATTTCCCCATCGGATTCGATCATCACCGCCGGGACGGTCTCCCCACGGGAGGTGAGAAAGTCGGTCACCTTGGTGACCTTGCCGGATACGCTGGCGTGGATGGGGGAGGAGATAGTCCCTCCCGCCTCGGCGATCTTTTGTCCCACCTTGACCAGGTCACCCACCTTAACGATGGGGGTGGCAGGCTCGCCGATGTGCATACGCATGGGGATCACAACGGTTTTGGGCAGATCCATTTTGCAGAGAGGCTTGTTTTGGGTGCTTTTTCTGTGGGGTACATGGACCCCGTGGAGAGAAAATGCCATTGCTCATACACCTTTCTTTGTTAGTAGCAGAGGCGGTTCTGGCGGCTTTTCTGCCGACCGAAAAGCCTCTGCCCGGACAAAATACTTCACCTTATATAATATATGGTATAAATGATTTTGTCAACCATCGTCCAATTTTTCACAAGCAACAGAAATACACCATTACTATGCGAAAAAATGCTGATAAATATGCAAAAAAACAGGCAGAGCCCACCGGCTCTGCCTGTACGGTTTTCTTGTATTATGCTCCGAAGAAGTGACGGTGCACCGCTTCCACAGCCCGGTCGGCGTCCTTCTTATCCACCAGCACCGACACCCGGATCTCGCTGGAGGAGATCATCTGGATGTTGATACCGGCATCCGCCAGCGCCTCAAACATACCGGCGGCCACGTTCTCGTGGGTCTCCATACCGGCGCCCACGATGGAGATCTTCGCCACGTCCTTCTCCACCAGCAGGTTCTGGGCGCCCACCATCTCGCAGTATTCCCGCAGAGCATCCACGGCACCGTCCGCATCGGCGGCGGGAACGGTGAAGGCGATGTCCTTGGTGCCGTCACGGCCCACCGACTGCAGGATGTTGTCCACGCAGATGTGGGCTTTTGCCACCCGGGAGAAGACCTTAAAGGCGATGCCGGGGTTATCCGGCACACCCACCAGAGCCACACGGGCCACGCTGTCGTCCTTGGCGACACCTTTAATCAGCATTTTTTCCATTTTGGTAACCTCCTTGACCTTGGTGCCTGCCGCATGGGTGATGCTGGACAGGACCTCCATTTCGACGTTGTATTTTTTGGCCATTTCCACCGACCGGTTGTTCAGCACCTGAGCGCCGGAGGTAGCCAACTCCAGCATCTCGTTATAGGTGATCTCTTCCAGTTTCCGGGCGCCGGGGATCTTTCGGGGATCGGCGGTGTAGACACCCTCCACGTCGGTATAGATCTGGCACAGATCCGCCCGCATGGCGGCGGCGATGGCCACGGCGCTGGTGTCGGAGCCGCCCCGACCCAGGGTGGTAACGTCGTCATAGCGGTTCAGACCTTGGAAGCCGGCCACAATGACGATGCGGTTTTTATCCAGTTCCGCCCGGATACGCTCCGGGTTGACCCGCTTGATGCGGGCGGCGCTGTATTTGGAGTTGGTCTCGAATCCGGCCTGCCAGCCCAGCAGAGAGATGGCGGGATAGCCCAGAGCGTCGATGGCCATTGCCAGCAGAGAGATGGAGATCTGCTCGCCGGCGGACATCAGCATATCCATTTCCCGTTTGCTGGCCCGGGGATTGAGTTCCTTGGCTTTTTCGATGAGGTCGTCGGTGGTATCGCCCTGGGCGGACACCACCACCACCACGTCGTTGCCTTGCTTGTAGGTGTCGGTGATGATGCCGGCAACCCGCATAACACGCTGGGCATCCGCCACCGAACTACCTCCGAATTTTTGTACGACTAACATAGTTTTGCACCCCTTTGGTGAATCAGAATATATTGATGGATAGATCCAAAACAAACAAATTTAGTACATCCGCAGACGGCGGGTGAGGGTCATCCCGGTGAAGGAGGCGATCTTTTCCTCCAGCAGATACTCCGGCATACAGGGGGTGATAAACGCCACCTCGTTGTCCGGCGCATCCGGGATGGACAGCATCCGCACGTCGCCGAAGGCACGGCCGATCTGCAGCAGCGCTCCGGCATCCTCCTCGCAGGAGAAACGGAGCAACAGTTTGGTGGGGGCCAGGCGGTGGTCACGGACGTGACCCTCCTCGTGGGGGCCCCAGAACAGATACTTGCGGGCCTTGAGGTGCTTGACTTCGTCGATGACATCCGCCACCACGGCGCTGGCGGTGGGCAGTTTGCCGGCGCCACGGCCCACAAACACCACGTCGCCCACGCTGTCGCCACGGACCATAATGGCGTTGAATACGTCGCTCACGTCCGCCAACAGATTGTCCTTCGGCAGGATCATCGGCGCCACCAGGCAGAACAGTTTTCCATCCTCGGTGCGGGTGGCACGGCCCACCAGTTTGATGACACCGCCGGCGGCGGCGGCATACCGGACATCCGCCTCGGTCAGGTCGGTGATGCCCTCGGTATGTACCTCCTCCGGCAACACGTGTTTGCCGAAGGCCAGAGAAGCCAGAATGCAGATCTTCCGGCAGGCGTCGTGACCCTCCACGTCTGCAGAGGGATCCCGCTCGGCATACCCCAGTTTCTGAGCCAGAGCCAGGGCGCCGTCAAAGGACATACCCTCCCGGATCATTTTGGTGAGCATAAAGTTGGTGGTACCGTTGAGGATACCCGCCACCTCAAACACCTCGTTGGCGGCCAGGCATTGGTCTATGGGGCGGAGGATGGGGATGCCGCCGCCCACGCTGGCCTCGAAGAGGAAATTCAGGTTGTTTTCTTTGGCAATGGCGAGAAGTTCGTCGCCCTTGGCGGCCACCAACTCCTTGTTGGAGGTGACCACGCTCTTGCCCGCCAGCAAACTGGCCTTGACAAAGTCATAGGCGGGGTGCAGACCGCCCATGGTCTCCACCACGATGCGGATATCCGGGTCGCCCAGAATGTCGTCAAAATCGGTGGTGAACAGGTGGGCATAGGGCAGTTCCGGGAAGGTGCGCAGATCCAGTATCCGGGTGACCCGGATCTGTTCGCCCGCCTTGGCGGTGATGCCCTTTTCGTTGTGCAGCAGCACCTCGGCAACGCCGGAGCCAACCACACCGTGGCCTAATATAGCAATGGAAATCATTTGGTATCATCCTTTTCTTTGGGGTTGATCACAGGGTTTATGCGTCCTCGTCCTCCGGCTTTTCGGCGGTGGCGGAGGGCTCTGTTGCCTCACTCTCGGTGGCAGAAGTCGTTTCCTCACTCTGGGTGGCGGAAGTGGTCTTCTCACTCTTGGCGGTGGAGGCGGTCTCCTCTTCATTTGCGGTGGTTTCGCCGGAGGTTTTGCCGGTCTCGCCCTTCGTATCCGCCTGGGTGGTGGAGGTGGTGGCGGTCTCGCTGTGCTTTTCGCACTTGTCGGGTTTGAAATCCGACTTATAATAACCGGTATCGGTCTTTTTGCATCCGTCGGTGGCCAACTGACCGGTCTCGGTGCAGTATTCCAGTTTTTCCACCCCTTCCGGCATCTCAAAATCTTTGATCTGCAGGTCTTCGTGGAGCACCTTCATGGCTTTGTTCCACAGACTTTTGGCATAGCCGGTCTGGGACTTGGACAGAATGTCGTTGTTGTCATAGCCGAACCAGGAGGAGGCGCAGTAATAGGCGGTGCCGCCGGAGAAATACACGTCCTTTTCGCTTTCGGAGGTACCGGTCTTGCCGAACACCTGCCAGCCCTTCCAGTTTTGGCCTATGCCGTTCCAGGCGGTACCCTGTTCTACGACCCGCCGCAACAGGCTCACCATAATAAAAGCACTCTGGGAGTCCATAGAGAGGGAGGCTTTCTGCCCGCCGGTCAGCAGGACGGTCTCATTGTCCAACTGTCCTTGGGTGACCTTGTAATAGGTGTAGGGTTCGCAATAGTATCCGCCGCTGCCGAAAATGGCATAGGCGGCGGTCATCTCCCGGGCGGTGACGCCGTCCGACAAAGCGCCCAGCGCCATGGGGGAAAGGTCGATATCGGTATACAGTTTCCCGCCGACCGCTTTGGACTCCACCAGGGTGGACAGGCGGAAGATGTTGGTGGCGTAGTCGTAACTGCGCTGAGGGGTCAGATTCTGCACCAACCGGGCGGCGGTGGTGTTGAGGGATTTTTGCAGCGCCACGCCCAATAGCACGTCGCCCCGGTCGGGGGTGCTGGTCGCCTCATAGTTGTGGGGCCATTTATCGCCGTTGGTCAGGGTGATGGGGGCGTCCCGCAGCATAGAGGAATAATGCACCCGGTTCTCAATGATCGAGGGGCCATAGGAGGTGATGGGCTTGATGGAAGAGCCGGGGGAACGCACCGACTGGGTGGAGCGGTTGAGCACCCGGTTGGCGGTCTTTTCGCCCCGCCCGCCGACGGTGGCCACCACCCGGCCGGTATAGTCCACGGCGAAGAAGCAGGCTTCCGGGTCTTCCTCATCGCCGCTGCGGTGCTCGGGATAGTTATCCTCGTCGGCGTAAACGGCCTCCACCTTTGCCTGTAGGTCCGGGTCTTCGGCGGAATAGATGTTCAGACCGCCGTAATACACCAGATTGTTGGCATAGGTATAGGTATAGCCGTATTCCTCCATCAGGTCGGCGATGACATCCTCCACCACCAGGTCAACGTAATAGTCCTGAACCGTTTGCCGGACGGTACTGCTCTTAAACACCAGTTCCTCGTTTACGGCGTTGATGTATTCGTCCTCGGTGATAAACCCGCATTCATACATTTTGCCCAGCACCAGTTGCTGACGTTGGCGGACGTTTTCCGGGTGGGCATAGGGGTCGTAGATGCTGGGGTTGTTGGTGATGCTGGCCAATACGGCGCACTCCGCCAGGGACAGTTCCTGCAACTCCTTACCGAAATAGGAGCGGGCGCCGATGCCCACACCCACCAGATCGCCGGTCAACGGCACGTTGTTGAGATACCCTTCGAGGATCTCTTCTTTCGTGTAATATCCGGCTTCCATCTCGGAGGCGGCAAGGATCTCGTTGATCTTTCTCTTGATGCTGTGGTCGGTGTTCTGGGTGGTCACCTTGATCAGCTGCTGGGTGATGGTGGAGCCGCCATACTCGGTGGAGCCCAGGTTAAACACCCGGTTGAACACCAGATTCACCATAGCGCCGACGGTACGTTTCCAGTCCACGCCTTCGTGGGTCCAATAGCGTTCGTCCTCGATGGCCACCACGGCGTCCTGCATATACACCGGAATATCCTCCAGGTCGGTCCATACCGAGGTGCCGCCCAGCAGGTTGTGATACGGCTCAAACTCACCGTCGTCGTTCTGGACGTAAATGACCGAGCGGTTATCCACCGACATCTCACCCAAAATGGGGATGAATTCCTCGGCGTCAAAGGTGTTGGTGATATACACCACCAGCACACATCCCACGATGCTGACGGTGATGACGCCAACCAGCACGGCCGCCAGCAACAGGCGGAGCAACCGCTTTCCCCAACGGCGGCGTTTCTTTTTTTTGCCGGAGGTGGGGTGGGCGAGGGCGTTGGCCTCGCTCTTGTTCTGCTGGGGCAGATTCTTTGCCAGATCGGTGAGAGAGAGTTTACGGTTATCGGGTTTCTTTTCCATAAAAGGGCTCCTTTCCGGATGGGTCTATTCGCCGAGGCGAACAGACCCACGACCCAAAAGTTATAAAAAGGCACTATAATTAAAATTATACACACTAAATAATATTGCAAAACACCGCAAATGTCAAATCCAAAATGCCCGATTTTTCATATTTTTCGCATTTTATCGGGATTATTCCCGGCCGGGGTCAAAAAACAGCAATAATATTCTCTTTTCGGGGCAAACTTTTGTGTGTAAATCGAAAAGGGGAGAGAAACGATGGGGTCTATGGGCAGAACGCTGTTGTGGGCGTTGGTGGTGGCGCTGCTGTTGTCGGCGGTGCTGTTGTTTGTGATCTTTCGGTTTTTACTGCCCGCCGATGGGGAGCAGACCGAACCTGCCCGGTATACCATTGGCGAGTGGGAGGGGCGGCTGGCGGTGTTTGAGGGGGAACAGCCGTATCCCCGGCAGGTGTTTGAGGTGTATGTGGACGCCTTGCCGGAAGAATTGCGGGAGCAGGTAAAGGCGGGGGTTCCCGCCCGGGACGACACCCAACTCTCGGTGTTGCTGGAGGATTATACGGGCTAGCGCAGCGGCTCTGCCCCGGGATAAAAAAGAGGCACGCTCCCGGGGGAGCGTGCCTCATAATACCGTTTATTTTAGCCTTCCAGGAAGTCCGTGGGTTTGCACTCTTTCACGATCTTATCGTTAAAGGTGATGGTCAACTCTTTGACCGCCGCTTCCACCTCTTCGGTGAAGCCGTCGGCTTTCAGAGCGATGATGATGTTCTCGATAGAGTCCTCATACAGGGTCTCGGGATCGTTGATGTCCAGACGCTGGATCAGGGCGGCGGTGGGGGTGCTGCCGCTGGCTTCGTACTCCACCACCTTGGTCTCACCCACCTTGACGGAGCGGATGGCCTCCACCAGGTACTCGTCCATCTCGGTGGCGTCTACGTTCTGGCGGTTGTCCTCGTCCTCGGTGGCCTCGACTTCTTCGTCGTCCTCGGCGTTGTCCTTGTTGTACTGGTCCATGGCCTTCTCAAAGCCCTTGTCGTTGCAGATGTCCAGATAGCCGTTCAGGGTTTTCAGTTCGGCGGCCTTCTCGTCATCGGACATATTCTCGGTGGTGCCCTCGTCGTTGGTCGTGGTCAGCGGGACGGTGATGATCTTGTAGGACAGATAGTTCTCCTCGAAATACTCCTTCAGTTCGGTCTCTGCGATCTCCTGGGTACCGCCCTCGCCGTAACGGCCGAAGAAGGCGCCACGCTGGTTGAGCATGATCTTTTTGTATACGGAAGCGAAATGCTCGTCGTTGATGCCCAGCGACAGATAGGCGTTCTCTTCGACCTCAGCCAGTTCCGCCTCGATGTCCTGCTGCTCTTCCTCGATCCAGGACAGACCCTCATCCTTCAGGATCTTGTCCAGAACGATCTGCTGTTTGATGGTGTCCTTGGTGATCTGGATGATATAGTCCTCCAGAAGCAGGTTCTCGGTCACGGTGTTACCCTCTTCATCCACCTCGTCGGTGTCATAGGGCACGGTCTGCTCCCAGGGATCCATACCGTACTGCTCGTAATAGTAGTAACTTTGGTAGACGTTGGAGAAGTTCATATACAGATACGCCAGATACTCGCCGGTGGAGATCTCCTGGCCGTCGCCATAGGTGGCCGCCACGTCGCCGATACCGGGCAGGGTGGGCTTCCACAAATCGCAGCCGGTGAGCATCACCGACATAGCCAGGGTCAGTGCCAGCACGGCACTCAGAATGCGGATGGTACGTTTCATAATGGTGTTCCTCCTTAAATGGACGCTTAATCTTTGTCATTATACTGCATTTTTTCGTATTTGTCCAGTACTTTTGTCACAAAAATTGTTAAAGCATTTTGAACAGGAAAAAACGGCGTATCTGACAGCAAAATTGCCGGGTTTTCCGCAAAAAAATCCGTGTATTTTTCACAAAATCGGCGGAGAAATATTGACATCAACCATTAATAAGAGTATGATATTCCAGTAAAAAATTGTGCACCTTTGGTGTTGCGTGAAAGGACGATTCTTTATGGCAGATTCCATGCGTTTGGTCGGTACTGTTTCCCGTGGTATCCGTTGCCCCATCATCCGCCAGGGTGATGACCTGGCCGCCATTGTGGCGGACAGCGTGCTGGCGGCGGCACAGAGCGAGGGCTTTTCGCTCCGTGACCGGGATGTGATTTCCATCACCGAGTCCATCGTGGCCCGGGCACAGGGCAATTACGCCTCTGTCGAGGCGATCGCCGAGGATGTGCGGCAAAAACTGGGCGGCGGCACCATCGGCGTGCTGTTCCCCATTTTGTCCCGCAACCGCTTTGCCATCTGCCTCAAGGGCATCGCTATGGGCGCCAAAAAGGTGGTGCTGATGCTCAGTTATCCCTCGGATGAGGTGGGCAACCATCTGCTGTCCCTGGATCAGTTGGACGAGGCGGGCGTCAACCCCTATTCCGACGTGCTGACGCTGGAGAAATACCGGGAACTGTTCGGCGAGAACAAGCACGAATTCACCGGCGTGGACTATGTCCGGTATTACAGCGACCTTATCCGTGAGGCGGGCGCCGAGGTGGAGGTCATTTTTGCCAATCAGCCCCGGGCTGTTCTGGATTATGCCGACCACGTGCTGACCTGCGATATCCACACCCGTGCCCGCACCAAGCGGATCCTCAAGGCCGCCGGCGCCAAGGTGGTGTGCGGTCTGGACGATATTCTCACCGCCCCGGTGAATGGCAGCGGCTACAATGACCGCTACGGCCTGTTGGGCTCCAACAAGTCCACCGAGGACTCCATCAAGTTGTTCCCCCAGTCCTGCCAGGATCTGGTGCTGGATATCCAGAGCCGGATCATGGCCGCCACCGGTAAGCACGTGGAGGTTATGGTGTACGGCGACGGCGCCTTCAAAGACCCCCAGGGCAAGATCTGGGAGTTGGCGGACCCGGTGGTCTCCCCGGCCTATACCGACGGCCTGGTGGGCACCCCGAACGAACTGAAACTGAAATACCTGGCGGACAACGATTTCCGGGATCTGTCCGGCGAAGAACTGAAACAGGCCATCTCGGACAGCATCCGCCAAAAGCAGGATAACCTGGTGGGCAATATGGCCTCTCAGGGCACCACCCCCCGCCAGCTCACCGACCTGATCGGTTCGCTGTGCGATCTGACCTCCGGCTCCGGAGACAAGGGTACGCCGGTGGTGTTGGTACAGGGCTATTTCGACAACTATACGAACTGATCTTAGTGACTGTTTAAAAGGGAGGCTATTCAAATGATTGATTTCAATGCCAACGTTCGCCCCGAGGAAATGGAGCGCATCGTCAACGCCGACCTGGCCAATGGGTTTATTGACGCCCAGGTGGAGGCTATCCGTGCCCAGGTGGGGGACAAAAAGGTGCTGTTGGCGCTGTCCGGCGGCGTGGATTCTTCTGTGGTGGCCGCCCTGCTGATCAAGGCTATCGGCAAGCAGTTGGTCTGTGTCCACGTAAACCACGGCCTGATGCGTAAGGATGAGTCCGAGAACGTCATCAAGGTGTTCCGGGAGGAACTGGACGCCAACCTGATCTATGTGGACGCCACCGACCGGTTCCTGAACCTGTTGGCGGGCGTGTCCGACCCGGAGCGTAAGCGCAAGATCATCGGCAAAGAGTTTATCGAGGTGTTTGCCGATGAGGCCCGGAAACTGGAGGATATCACCTATCTGGCGCAGGGCACCATTTACCCCGACATTCTGGAATCCATCAAAGCCGCCGAGGGCAAAAAGGCGGTCAAATCCCACCACAACGTGGGCGGACTGCCGGAGGATCTGCAGTTCGAGTTGGTGGAGCCCATCAAACTGCTGTTTAAGGACGAGGTTCGTGTGGTGGGCGAGGCTTTGGGTCTGCCCCACGCTATGGTATACCGTCAGCCGTTCCCCGGCCCCGGTCTGGGTGTCCGTTGTCTGGGTGCCATCACCCGGGACCGTCTCCACGCCCTGCGTGAGGCTGACGCCATCCTCCGTGAGGAGTTTGACAACTGCGGCTTGAGCGAGAAGGTGTGGCAGTATTTCGTGGTGGTGCCGGATATCAAGAGCGTCGGCGTCAAGGACGACAGCCGTTACGAGGGCTGGCCGGCGATCATCCGTGCGGTGAACACCACCGACGCTATGAGCGCCACCGTTGAGGAGATCCCGTATCCCGTGTTGCACAAGATCACCGCCCGCATCACCCACGAGGTGGAGGGCATCAACCGTGTGCTGATGGACCTGACCCCGAAGCCGGTGGGCACCATCGAGTGGGAATAATACCGTAAGGCTTTTAAGCGGCTTGAAATCGTTTGATTTCAAGCCGCTTTTTTCTTTCCTATGCAAACCGCAGTTGCTTTATGGCAACCTTTTGGCAACAAAAAGGGAGAGATCCTTGCCGCCTGTTGCCGTTTGTAAACTTTTTTGGCAATCGCCTAGGGGTGGTTGACTTGTGCGGCGGATCGTGCTATACTAATTTGCGAAATGGTCGCAAATCCAAGGGGGTCGTGCTGTGGCTAAATATAGGACAAAACAGAGAAAACTCCTTGCGGAGTATTTAGAACAGCATCCTGACGAATTGTTGTCGGCACATCGGATCGCAGACGAACTTGCCGATGAGAAGATCAGCATCAGTGCCATTTACCGAAATTTTGCCGAACTTGAATCGGAGGGCAAGGTTCGCCGAACAAGCCAGAACGGCAAGCGAAAAGTGTATTTTCAGTATATCGGCGCCGAGCGTTGCAAGGAAAATCTCCATTTAAACTGCCAGCGATGCGGAAGATCCTACCACCTGAATCCGGCGTTTGCGGATGTGATAACACAGGGATTGGCAAACACGGAAAAGTTCAATATAAGCATAGCCAACACCGTTATTTACGGCGTTTGCGGCTCGTGTTCCAAGTAAGACCGAAAGGAGGAAAGCGAAATGACAAAGAAAAAGACTATACTCACATTGATTCTGGCGATTGCGGTTTTCTTTGCCATGGCGCTTTCCGTGAGCGTGATCACGCACGACGCAGAACACGAATGTATCGGCATCGACTGTCCGGTCTGTCAGCAGACGGAGTCCGCCCGACAGATCCTCAGAGCGCTTACCGCCGGTATCCTCGCAATGGCCTTTGCCATTGTGCTGACACATACCGTTTATCTATGTATCTGCTGCTTTGCACGGCCTATGTTGCAGGGCAGTCTTGTTGCGCTTAAAGTAGAACTTCTGAATTAAATAGATGCTGTTGCACAAGGGATAAGTCTACCCATTTTCCCGAATGGGGGCGTTGCGGCGGTTGCCGTATCCCTTGTATTTTTGCGCCTTTTTGGGGGTGGTAACGGGGTGTGCGCCCCGTCAGACCGCCCTCGTGACGGTTCTAAAACAGTGATCTATTTTTAATTCGGAGGTTTTTATTTTTATGAAAAAGATGATTAGTATGCTGACCGCCCTCTGTCTGTTTGCCGGTGTGCTGAGCGGGTGCGGAGCGGCAGGCCGTTCTGACGGCAAATTGTCGATCGTTACAACCATTTTTCCTGAATACGACTGGGTAAAACAGATTCTCGGCGATCGGATGGAACAGGCAGAGGTCACCCTGTTGCTGGATAACGGCGTGGATCTTCACAGTTATCAGCCGACGGCGGACGATATCGTTACCATATCCGCTTGCGATATGTTTGTGTATGTGGGCGGAGAATCGGACGAATGGGTGGACGCCGTTCTCGCTCAGGGGACAAACGAGGACAGGGTCGTTATCAATCTTTTGGACGTGCTCGGCAATGCGGTCAAGGAGGAAGAGATCGTTGAGGGTATGGAGCACCAAGAACATCCGGGAGAAGAGCACGAGGAGCAACACGAAATGGATGAGCACGTCTGGCTTTCGCTCAGGAATGCGCAAACCATCTGCCAAGCCATCAGCGGACAACTTTGTGGCCTGGATCCGGAAAATGCGGATATTTATACCGCCAACACGGAAGCCTATTGCCAAAAATTAACGGCTCTTGATGCGGAATATGCGCAAGCGGTTTCTGCGGCTTCGACGAATACGCTCCTGTTTGCGGACCGTTTCCCTTTCCGCTATCTCGTTGATGACTACGGACTGGACTATTACGCCGCTTTTGCCGGTTGCTCCGCCGAGAGCGAGGCAAGTTTTGAGACCATTGTCTTTCTCGTGGAAAAGGTGGACGAACTGGGTCTTACCTCGGTGCTCACGCTGAAAGGTTCTGATGCAGACATTGCCCAGACCGTCATCAGCACAAGCACGGCGAAAAATGCAAAAATACTGGTTTTGGATTCGATGCAGACGATAACCGCAAAGGATGCGGACAACGGCACCACCTATCTCTCGGTGATGGAAAGCAATCTCCAGTTGTTGAAGGAAGCGTTGGAGTAAGGAGAAAGAACTATGGCACAACTGATTTGTCAAAATGTATCCCTCGGCTATGATGGGAAGGAGATCCTGAAAGATCTCAGTTTCTCTGTACGTGCGGGGGAGTATCTGTGCATTATCGGAGAAAACGGAAGCGGAAAAACCACTTTGATGAAGACCCTTTTGGGACTTCACAAGCCCATAAGCGGCACCGTGGAGATGGGGGACGGACTGAGGCAAAATGAGATCGGCTATCTTCCGCAGCAGACGGTGGTGCAAAAGGATTTTCCCGCATCCGTTTATGAGATCGTGCTTTCCGGCTGCCAGGGGCGGTGCGGCCCACGCCCTTTCTACAATAAGGGCGAAAAAGCGCTTGCCTATGAGGCGATGGAAAAGATGAACATATTACAGCTTCAAAAACGCTGTTACCGGGATCTTTCCGGCGGTCAGCAACAGAGGGTGCTGCTGGCCCGGGCGTTATGTGCGACCGGAAAACTGTTGCTTTTGGACGAGCCGGTTTCGGGGCTGGATCCGAAAGTGACCCTTGAAATGTATCAACTCATTGAAAACCTGAACAAAAAAGACGGCATCACGGTCATTATGATCTCACACGATCTACAGGCCGCCATCACCTATGCAAGCCATATCTTATACGTCGGCAAAGACCTGTTCTTCGGGACAAAGGCCGACTATTTGGCAAGCGATATTGCCAAGGGTCTTGCTCCTGCCAAAGGGGGTGAGGGGGAATGAGCGCCTTGTTTGAGAAACTTGCTCTCTATATGGAGTTTCCGTTTGTAAGATACGCTTTGGTGGTAGGCGTTCTGATCTCGCTGTGTTCCGCCTTGCTTGGCGTCACGTTGGTGCTGAAACGCTTTTCCTTTATCGGGGACGGCCTTTCCCACGTGGCTTTTGGGGCGATGTCTGTGGCGGCCGTGGTCGGTTTGACCAATGAAATGGTCGTGGCATTGCCGGTCACCGTCCTTTGCGCCATTTTGCTCTTGTGTACCGGCCAGAACGCTAAAGTCAAGGGGGACGCCGCCGTTGCTATGATCTCGGTGTCGGCGCTTGCGGTGGGATATATGCTGATGAGCATTTTCCCTTCGCCCTCCGGAAATGTGGCAGGGGACGTGTGTACGACTCTGTTTGGGTCCACCTCCATTCTGACCTTGACCGAAACAGAGGTGTGGTTGTGCGCCGGATTGTCCATAGCCGTCGTCGTCGTATTCGCCCTGTGTTACAACAAGATCTTCTGCATCACCTTTGACGCAGGATTTTCGCAGGCAACCGGAATACAGGTCCGGTTCTACAACTTTTTGCTGGCGACCGTCATTGCGGTGGTTATCGTATTGGCGATGAATCTGGTGGGCTCTCTTCTTATTTCTGCGCTTGTCGTGTTTCCGGCGCTTTCGGCAATGCGTGTGTGTAAGAGTTTTAAGGGCGTAACGCTCTGTGCGGCCATCACGTCGGTCTGTTGCTCGTTTATCGGCATCCTGGTGTCTGTTCTTGCGGGCACGCCGGTGGGCTCCACCATTGTGGTTGCGGACCTTGCCGTGTTCGGTGCGTTTACCCTTATCCGTATGATCAAAGGAGGCGTTAGAAAATGAAACTGAAAATGAAACAGGTTCTTTCCGTTCTGTTGGCTCTGCTGATGACGATGTCCATAGCCGGTTGCGGAACTGCAAGCGACGGCTCGCCGCAAGGTGAAAATGCCGAAGCATCCCCTGCCGCCAATGAGGAGAGTTATGATGTGGATCTGACGGAATTAAGCAGCACGATGATGTATTCCGAGGTATACAATATGGTGGCCTCTCCGGAGAATTATCTGGGAAAGAAGATCAAGATGTGCGGCAACTTCAGCATATATCAGGATCAGACCACAGGCAAGATCTATTATGCCTGCCTTGTCACGGACGCTTCTTCGTGTTGTTCGCAGGGCATCGAGTTTGTCCTGGAGGGGGATCATACCTATCCCGACGACTATCCGGAGATCAATACGGTGATCACGGTTACGGGGATCTTTGACACCTATGAAGAAGACGGATACACCTATTGCCAACTCATCAACGCCAAGATGGAAGTGTAGAGGGTGCTGGGCACGCTCTTCTGAAACCACCTGAGATTGCTAAGCGAACCAGTTCCCGACGTGTACACATCCCGTCTTACAACGGCTTTAAGCGGCTTGAAATCGTTTGATTTCAAGCCGCTTTTTCCATGCCTTTAGACGTGAAAACACCTCCATTCTACCGGGGAAAGGTAAAAAAGGAGCGAACCCTTGCCTCCCCTCGGGGTCGGTGCGCCATCGTAGGGGCGATTCACGAATCGCCCAATGTTAGCGCCGTTAGGTGGCGTGCCCCCTGATAAACAAAAAAGTTGCAGATTTCCGGTATAATGATTCCTGCCCATTGCTTTATTTTGAAATTTGTGATACGATAATTTCACATTTTGGGTAAATAACGACAAGGGGGGCAAAAAATGAGAAGACGGATTGTGCTGATATTCGTGGCTGTTATGCTGTTGCTTTCGGTTACGGCTTGTGATTATGCGTCAAGAGGCGATAGCAGTCATAAACAATCGGGTTTTGCCTATGTGGGAGAATGGAAAGCCAACGCTATAAAATCTCGTATCGATAACGAGATTCTTTATCAAGTTGCAACGATTACTTTGCTGGAGGATGGCACGTGTGTTTACAAAGGTGAAAGCGCAAAATGGGAGTACGTTACCGACCTTGGCCAAATCGTTTTTACACTTGACAGCAACAAGGCGAGTGGAGTTTTAGAAATAGCGGAAGAGGACGGAAAACCCATCTTAAAGTATTCCACGGAAATCTATTACAGGTCAGAAGATTTTGTTGTCAAAGAGAAAGAATATGTTGATACAGCTGATGTCACCATAGGCGACACGCAAGCAGAGAGCAATATTTCGAGCACTGACGAGAGGACGACAACTAAGGCAACGACCATTACTACCACAACAGAAACCACAACCATTACGGCCAATGTTTCAAGTACAAAAACGGAGCGGAGTCAACCAAAGGAAATTGCTATAACGTTGGATAATTGGGATGAATACTTTGAGGTGTATGAGTGGGCGGATTGGCAGGAAAACGCTTTTGGCGAACCGACAAAATTTTTTGGCATTCGATGCAGTTTTAATATCAAAAGTGAATATGCCGATAAATGTAGTGCAACGGTTGCTTGTGAATATTTGCTCAATCAAAGCCATTGTGACGTGACCTATGATGTTCAAAACCAGACATACACGGTTGTTGACCAAAAGGACTATTTTGACGAGCATACAGCAACTCTTACCGGTGGAGCATTTGAAAGTTATCTTTCTTTTTCTCTTGGCGACGGAGGGAAAACGACAGGCAGTTGCACGATGGCAAAATACAATTTTGTAAAAATGATTCGTGTCCAAGGAAGTCTCACTTTTTATGAGTAACGACCCCTTGAACAGCGTGTGGAACCCTTGCGTTCATCCCCCAAAGGTGAAAGGCATTCTACCCCAAACATAAAGGAGCAGAAATATGGAACGATTTTTCAAGTTGAAGGAACGAAACACCACGGTAAAAACCGAATTGATCGCCGGAATGACCACCTTCTTTTCGATGGTGTACATTCTGATGGTCAACGCCAATATGTTCGCCGACCCCTTAAACGATGGGTCGAACCCGCTGGGCGTTTCTTACGGCGCCATTTATATTGCTACCGGCATCTCGGCGGTGCTGGGCACCGCCTTGGGCGGCTTGCTGTCTAACCTGCCCCTGGCACAGGCCAGCGGTATGGGTCTGAACGCCTTTTTCGTGTATACGGCGTGCTTGACCTTTGGCTTGTCCTATGCCAATGCGCTGGTGTTGGTGCTCTTGGAAGGGCTGGTCTTTATCCTGCTCACCGTGACCGGTCTGCGGAAAAAGATCTTTGACTCTCTGCCGTTGGCGGTGCGTTCGGCGATCCCCTCGGGCATCGGCTTGTTTATCGCCCTTTTGGGTCTGCAGAATGCGGGCATTGTGGTGGATAACCCCTCCACCTTGGTGGATCTGGGCTCCTTTAATCTGTTGGGGCGCACCTGGGGTGAGATTATGCCTATGGTGGTCACGCTTTGCGCCTTTTTGGCCATCGTCATTATGAGCATCAAAAAGGTGCGTGGGGCGGTGCTGTTCGGCATTTTGGGCGGTATGGCGCTGTATTATCTGCTGGGCTTGACGGTGGATGGGTTCTATGAGAGCCTGAACATCCGGTTTGTCAGCCCCATTGCCGCTTTTCAGGAGTTTGGGGAGCAGTCGCTGTTTAAGGTGTTTACCGACGGCTTTGATTTTTCCGCCTATGTGGCGGAACACGGCGGCGCCAACCTGGTTCTGACCGTGGTTACCACGGCTCTGGCTTTCTGTATGGTGGATATGTTTGATACCTTGGGCACCCTGTACGCCGCCTGTGAGCGTGCCGATCTGCTGGACGAAAAGGGCGAGCCCATCAATATGAACCGGGGTATGCTGTCGGATGCCATTGCCACCACGGTGGGTGCGATCTGCGGCACCTCCACCGTCACCACCTTCAGCGAGGTGAATGCGGGTGTGGCGGCCGGCGGCCGCACCGGCCTGACCTCCCTGTTCTGCAGCGGTTTCTTCTTTATCGCTATGTTCCTGAGCCCGGTGGCTCAGTTGGTGCCCAGTTGCGCTACGGCGGCGGCACTGATCTACGTGGGTCTTTTGATGATAGCCTCGGTGAAAAACATCGACTGGAGCGATTTCAAGACCTCCGTGCCGGCCTTTATGACCCTGGCGCTGATGCCGTTTACCTACAACATTTCCTATGGCATCGCCTTTGGCCTGATTTCGTATATCGCCATCAGCGTGTTCTGCGGCGACATCAAAAAGATCAAATTCAGTTCCTGGGTCATTGCGGCTTTGTTTGTGGCTATGCTGCTGCTGACCCATTGATCGCCGGACCGGCCGATCCGCCAGAAAGAATAAAAAAACAGCGCACCGAACCGTCGGTGCGCTGTTTTCTTTAGGCTTATCAGATGCCTTTTTCGGCCTTCCACTCGTCGACCTTGGTCTTGGCCAGGCGCTTGATATCCTCTTTGGGATAGATGGACTCGGCGCCGCCGTTGACATAGATGAAATACTTGCCGTCCTCGGTCAGATACAGGCTCTCTTCATAGCCGGCGGGGTCGCCGAACTCACCGCTGGTGACCTTGCCGATGAGCTGAGCGGTCTCGGTATCGTACTCGACCTTGCAGATGATTTTTTTCATAGATCGCCTACTCCTTTCTCGTCAGTTTTTCAAAACAGATTTCCTGTTTGCATAGGCATTATAGCACATTTTTCCGGCAATTGCAACTGGTAATATGTGTAGCCGGAAAAGCGCCGATCATAGTGCTGTAACCTAGCAAAAAACACTTGCCAAGGGGAGATCGCTGTGGTATGATTTTAAAATATAGATAAATGATTATGAAAGGTGAGGTTCCTTATGAACAAAACCGATTTATTTTTGCAACGCATAGATGAAGTAAGGGCCAAGGAGATCCCGGCGGAGGTTCTGGAGCGGACCAAACTGGCTTTGCTGGATTATATCGGCGTCACCCTGGCGGGTCTGCAGGAATACCGGGATAAGGTAAACAGCCTGGTGGAGAGTTTCAGCGACCGGGAGGGGGATATTCGTCCGGTGGGTCTGGATATACCGATGAGTATGAACAATGCGGTGTTCCTCAACGGCCTTAACGGTCACGCTCTGGATTTTGACGACGGCACCAATGCCGGCATCATCCATTTGGGCTCGCCCTTGTTCTCGGTGCTGTTGGCGCTGGCGCAGAAATATCCGGTCACCGGCCAGCAACTGCTGAAGGCGGCGGTGCTGGGTTACGAGACCTCTTTCACGATGGCGATGACCATCCAGCCCACCCACAAACAGCGGGGTTATCACGCCACCGCCACCTGTGGTCTGCTGGGCATCGCCGTGGCGGTTTCCGAGTTGCTGGGCTATACCGAAAAACAGCGTAAGGACGCCTTCTCGACGGCGGCGGCCTCCGCCACCGGCACCCTTAAGGTGCTGGAGGACGGTTCTCAGTTAAAGCCTTATAACGTGGGAAAGACCGCCTTGTTGGGGTTGATCTCCACCCAGATGGCGGCCGCCGGTTTCGACACGGCGGACGACGCCCTGGCGGGTATGGCGGGTTTCCTGTGCCAGATGTACGGCACCGAGGATGTGGAGTTTGTGTCCCCCCTTCTGAATGGCACTTATGCGGTGCAAAAGGCCTATATCAAGCCGTATGCCGCCTGCCGGTATACCCATCCTTCTATTGACGTGGCTCGGGAGCTGCGGGCGCAGGGGGCGTTGCCCTCCGACCGGATCGAGAGCATTCACATCAAGACCTATGCTCTGGCGGTGAAAAAGCACGACCACACCGACATCAAGGGTTCTGCCTCTGCCAAAATGAGCATTCCCTATAACTTTGCGGTGACCTATGTGCTGGGCCGCACCGGTATGGAGGCCTTCACCGAGGATTCCTTGAACGATCCGGAGGTGCAGGCCATCACCAAGAAGATCGTCACCACCGAGGACGCCGGGATGACCGCCGCTTTCCCCCAAGAGACCATCGCCACCGTGGAGATGGTGCTTAAGGACGGCCGGGTCATCAGCGGCAAGAGCATCCTGCCCAAGGGTGAGCCGGAAAATCCGTTGACCCGCCAAGAGGCTATTGATAAGTTCACGGCGCTGGCTGTGTACGGCGGCAAGACCGAGGCGCAGGCGGCGGCCATTGTGGAGGCTGTTCTGCAGGTCGAGACCCGGCTGGACGAACTGTGCCGGCTGCTGTAACAACAAGGAGATCGCTATGCAGGATATAACCACCCGCCTCAGCCGGTTTGCGGCCGGGTTGCGGTTTGAGGATCTGGACCCGGCTACGGTGGAACAGATCAAATTGTTTATGGCGGATTATTACGCCGCTTGTTTTGCCGGCTACCGCATCAATACGGCGCTGAATGAAAAGGTGTTTGCCAGAATGGCGGATATGGGGGGCACCCCCCGGGCAACGGTGCTGTTCTCCGGCCAAAAATTCCCCGAGACCAATGCGGCGTTTCTCAACGCCCTTTATGCCCACGGTGCGGATATGGACGACGGCAACCGCAGATCCGCCGGGCACATCGGCACCCACGTGATGCCGGCGGTGTTCGCTTTGGCAGAAACGTTGCCGGTGACCTGGCGTGAGGTGTTTACCGCCATCGTGGTGGGCTACGACGTGTTTAACCGGGTGGCGGGCGCCGCCCAACCCAGTTTGTACAACAAGGGGTTTCACTCCACCGGCGTGGGCGGCGGGATCGCCTGTGCGGCGGCCTGCGCCAAACTGTTGGGTCTGGATGCCGATGGCATTTACAACGCCATTTCCCTGGCGGCCATACAGGCCTCCGGCTTGATCATTATTGACGAGAGCGGCCAGGGTTGTAAGCCCATAAACCCCGCCAACGGTGCCCGCATCGGCCTGGAATCCGCCCAGTTGGCGGCGATGGGCGTGGAGAGTTCCCGCAACCCCTTAGAGAGCAAAAAAGGCTGGTTTAACGCCTTTTCTGACGAGGTGGACGAGGCGGTGTTGTTTGATGGGCTGGGGGAGACCTTCACCATCAACGAGAGTTATTTAAAACTGTATCCTTCTTGCCGTCACACCCATTGCGGCATCGATGCGGCCATCGCCATCCGTCACCGGATGGAGGCGGATGGCGTGGATCTGGATGGGGTAGAGGATATTGCGGTCACCGTGTATCCCAGCGCCATCAGATCCACCGGTCACACCCCGTATCCCACCACGGTGGACGAGGCGAAGTTTTCGTTGCATTATTGCCTGGCGGCGGCGCTGGAAAAGGGAGAATTCGGGCTGTCCCAGCTGGATGTGAGCACCTGTGAAAAGACGGCGTTTCTGGTGCCGAAGATTCGGGTGATCCCCGACCCGGAACTGGAAAACCGGGCAAAGGGGATCCGTGGTGCGGTGGTGACCATCACCGCCGGCGGCAGAACCTATACCGAGACGGTGCTCACCCCCAAGGGCGAGGGGGAACAGCGCCTTTCCTGGAGGGATATGGAGATCAAACTCCGTCAGTGTGCCGCCGGTATGGCGGACGACCGGCGGGTGGCGGCGCTTATCGGCCGCATCCGTGACCTGGATGTACAGCAGCCCTTTTCGGCTATCTTAGAATAAGAGAAAACACCCGACACATTTTGGAAATGTCGGGTGTTTTTTTGCTGTTTCTCCGTTGCTTTTGCCTAAAACTTCGGGGCTCGATGCATAAAAAATAGGCAACTGCATCAACTATATACTATAATAAGAAATTATACTTGCAAATTATGCGGTAATGTGGTAACATTAGTCTGTGTATATATGTAATTATATGCTGAATCGGCATATTTCAAAGACAGTCTATCCGGAAAGAAGATGATTCTATGGAAGCATTTAAGAGCAGAGTATGGTTATCCACCCCCACGATGCACGGGGATGAGATGAAGTATATCCAAGAGGCGTATGACTCCAACTGGATGTCCACCATCGGCGAGAACATCAACGAGTCAGAGCGCCTGGTCTGCGAAAAGGTGGGCTGTCGCTATGCCGTGGGGCTGTCTGCCGGCACGGCGGCTCTCCATATGGCGGTCAAGTTGGCGGGTGTCCGCCCCGGCGATAAGGTGTTCTGCACCGATATGACCTTTGCCGCCACCGTCAACCCGGTGGCCTACGAGGGCGGCGAGCCGGTGTTCATCGACTGCGAGCGGGAGACCTGGAATATGGACCCGGCGGCGCTGGAAAAGGCCTTTGAACTGTACCCGGAGGTCAAGACGGTGGTGGCGGTGCATCTGTACGGCACCCCTGCCAAACTGGACGAGATCCGTGCCATCTGCGATGCTCACGGTGCGGTGCTGATCGAGGACGCCGCCGAGAGTTTGGGCGCCACCTATAAGGGGCGCCAGACCGGCTCGGTGGGTGACTATAACGTGATCTCTTTTAACGGCAACAAGATCATCACCGGTTCCTCCGGCGGTATGTTGCTGACCGACAGCGCCGAGGCGGCCGCCAAGGTGCGCAAGTGGTCCACCCAGAGCCGTGAGGATGCTCCTTGGTATCAGCATGAGGAGCGGGGATATAACTACCGTATGAGCAATGTGATCGCCGGCGTGGTTCGGGGTCAGTTGCCTTATCTGGAGGATCACGTGGCCCGGAAAAAGGCCATCTACGAACGGTACAAAGAGGGCCTGAAGGGTCTGCCCATCACCCTCAACCCCTACGTGGAGGGGGAGATGGAGCCCAACTTCTGGCTGACCTGTATGCTGATTGACCAAGAGGCGATGTGCTTCCAAAGACGAAAGGCGTGTGTGGCGGCTTATTCCGATGAACCGGGCAAGAGTTGTCCCACCGAGATCCTGGAGAAACTGGCGGCCATCAACGCCGAGGGCCGTCCCATCTGGAAGCCGATGCATATGCAGCCCATTTACAAGGGCAATGCGTTCGTCACCGCAGAGGGACTGTATAAGAGCCAAAAAAAGGACGCCATCGACAATGTGAGCGCCGACATTTTCCATCGTGGCTTGTGCCTGCCCAGCGACATTAAGATGTCCCCCGAGGATCAGGACGTGGTGATCGCCGCCATCCGGGCGTGTTTTGAGTGAGGAAGTTGCGTATGAAAAAGGGTAAGAATGGTTTGTATGCCCGCTATGTTAAGCGGCTGTTGGATATTGTCTGTTCTTTGTCCGGTTTGATCGTTTTGGCGATAGTGTTTGCCGTTGTGGCATTGTTGGTACGCCTCAAACTGGGAAGCCCGGTGATCTATACTGCCACCCGGCCTGGCAAGATCGATCCCAAGACCGGAAAGGAAAGAATCTTCAAATTGTACAAATTCCGTTCTATGACCAACGAAAAGGACGAAAACGGCAATCTGTTGCCGGACAGCCGCCGCTTGACCAAGTTTGGCAAGTTGTTGCGAGCCTCTTCGCTGGATGAGTTGCCGGAGTTGTTTAACATTCTCAAGGGAGATATGAGTCTGGTGGGTCCCCGACCTCTGGGTATGAAGTACATCCCTTATTACACCGAGGAGGAACGGCACCGTCACGATGTGTTGCCGGGTCTGACTGGTTTGGCTCAGGCTCGTGGACGGAACAACCTGAGTTGGGAGCAGAAGTTTGCCTATGACGTAGAGTACGTCAACAATATGTCCTTTTGGCTGGATATCCGCATCCTGTTTGAAACCGTTATCAAGGTGGTCAAGCGGGACGGCATCGGCCAAGGTGAGCAACGCCCGGTTAGCCTGCATATTGAGCGGGCAGATCGCCTTCCTAAGACTGAGGGGGACGACACCAAGTCGCTATCCTCCCCTTTTTCGGCAAAGTAAAGAAAAACGATAAGAGAGGAAAAAACTATGAACATTCAAGGGAAAAAATTGCTGTTTTTTGATGGCTCTTCTTTGGCGGCCAGTGCGGTAAAGCGAGCCAAAGAGTTGGGCGTCACCACCATTGTCGCCAACTTCTACGAAGAGGATAAGGCTCCGGCCAAGCGGATTGCCGACCAACAGTGGAAGGTGGACTTTTCCGATGTGGACAATATGGTAGCCCTGATCAAGGAGCACCAGATTGACGGTATTTTTGTGGGCTGGACCGATTCTCACTTGCCTTACTATGCTGAGATTTGCGAAAAGGCCGGTCTGCCTTCTTGCGGCACGATGGAGCAGTTTGACATCCTCTCCAACGATAAGCGCCGCTTTAAGCAGGCCTGTGTGCAGTATGGTGTTCCCACCATCCCTGAGTATAAGTTGGATACGGATTTCAAGCGGGAAGATCTGGATAAGATCACCTACCCCGTGTTGGTGAAGCCGGCTGACGAGAGTGGCAGCCGTGGAATCCGCCGGTGCGACAGCGAGGAGGAGTTGGTCTCCTATTATGCCGAGCTGTACGAGCATTCCAAGAGCAAGAAGATTTTGGTGGAGAAGTACATTGACTGTCCCAACGAGATCTACATCCATTACACGGTGCAGGATGGCTATTGCAGCCTGTCCTCCACCTTTATGAAACAGAAGGCCATCGGCGAGAACAAGGTGGCTTCTTCCGCCATTTTGCACGTATTCCCCTCCTCTTACATCGACCTTTACAAGGCTACTGCCGAACCGGCTGTGGTTCGTATGTTTGAGAGTTTGGGTCTGAAGAACGGCATCGTGATGATGCAGGGCTTCATTCACGAGGATCAGTTCTATTTCTACGAGTCTGGTCTGCGTATGGGCGGCGAGCAGTTTTATGTATTTGCCGATCCCATCAACGGCATCAACGCCCTGGATATGATGATCGAGTTCTCGGTCACCGGAAAGATGACCTGCGGCAATGCTAAGGAGCAGGACGACCCTCATTTCACCAAGACCTGCTGCAATTACTATATCACGCTTAAGGGTGGCACCATCACCGCCATCTCCGGCATCGAAGAGGTGGAGGCGATGCCTCAAGTGTTGCAGAATGCCACCTTTAAAAAGGTGGGGGATGTTATCAGCACCACCAACTCTCTGGATCGTGTGATTTATCGTCTGCACGTGATGGACGACACCCCGGAGGCGTTGGCCACCACCCTGGAGAAGATCAGCCGCACTCTGCGGATCCTGGACGAGAACGGCCAGGATATGCAGGTGGAGCAGTTGACCTACGATCGTGCCCTGGAGATGATCCACAACTCGTAAGGACGGTATTTGCCAGACAAGGCAGGGGAGAATATGATGCAAGATAATGCGGTTGTGCGTCACCGCTTAGAAATCGGCAGTGAGTTCTGGAATGTTCCCATCGCCTCTGCCGAAAACGGCGTGTTCCCGGCAGAAACCCGTTGGTTTCTTTCTGGGCGTAGCGCCCTGACCCACATTATCGCCGAGATACAGGCACAGCGTCCGGTGCGCCGGGTGGCGATGCCTGCCTGGTGTTGCGACAGTATGATTTCCCCCTTTGCCGAGGCGGGTATTGAGGTGTGCTTTTATCCGGTGTATACCGAAAACGGCCGCTTCAAACAGGAACTTTCCGGTACAGAGAGTTGCGATATATTGTTTCGGATGGACTATTTCGGCTATGAGGCGGGTGCCAATACGGCATCCTTTGACGGGGTGTGTATTCACGACCTGACACATGGCCTGTTTGCCCCCCATAGCGGGGAGGACGCCTATTCTTTTGGCAGTTTGCGGAAATGGGCCGGGTTCTACACCGGCGGTTATGGTTGGGGCTTCTCCGGACAGCCGGAGGACACCTATAAAGAGTATGTATCTTTGCGCCGCACGGCAATGGAGCAAAAGGCGGAGTATATCGCCGGAAAAACCGACAGCAAAGAATATCTGTCCCTGTTTGGCGAGGCTGAGGAGATACTGGAGAGCAATCCTATGGCCGTTGCCGAATCGGAGGATGTGGCGAGAGCGGTCGTGCTGGATGTAACTGAGATGCGCCGCCGCCGTCGTGAGAATGCGGCGGTGTTACTTCGTCATTTTTCAGAGGTGGCGTTGTTCCCGGAAATGCAGGCGGCGGATTGCCCTTTGTTTGTGCCGGTGATGGTGCCGGCGGACCGACGGGATGCTCTGCGTCGTCACTTGATACAGAATGAGATATACTGTCCGGTGCATTGGCCGCTGACCGACTATCACCGCCCGGACGAAAAGACGAAGCGTATTTATCAGTCTGAATTGAGTTTGGTCTGCGACCAGCGGTATTCCCCCGAGGATATGGAGCGGTTGGCGCAGATACTAAAAATGTTCTGGAGAGGTTGAGTGTATTGTTGACCGTATATACGTTAGAACAAGCGGAACAGTGGGATGCTGTGGTTCGTACATTCCAAGAATACGACACCTATTACCTGAGCGGTTATGTGAAGGCTTTTCAACTTCACGGCGATGGCGAGCCGCTTCTTTTTCATTATGAAAAAGGGGAGACCCGTGGCATTTCGGTGTCTATGAAGCGGGATGTGGCTCACAGCGCCCTGTTTCAGGGCCGTCTGGAGGAGAACCGGGTCTTTGATCTGGCTTGCCCTTACGGCTATGGCGGTTGGCTGATCGAGGGAGAGGATGTATCCGGCCTGATGGCCGCTTACGAGTCTTGGTGCCGTAAAAACGGTATCGTCAGCGAGTTTGTTCGTTTTCACCCGGTTCTGGAGAATCATCGGCAAGTTACCGATCATTATGAGGTGATTCCTCTGGGCGAAACGGTGACTATGGACCTGACCTCTCCTGAGACGATTTGGGCCAATATCATCAGCAAAAACCGCAATATGATCCGCAAGGCCCAGAAAAATGGCATTGTCATCTACAATGGCCGATATCCTGAGATTTACAAGATCTTCCGAGAGATCTACAACGGCACGATGGATAAGGATAACGCCTCTGCTTATTACTATTTCTCTCCGGAGTTTTACGAGAGCGTGCTGAATGATTTGCCTCAGAATGCCCAGGTGTTTTATGCTGTGTGGGAGGATAAGATCATTGCCGCTTCCATTATGCTGGCCTGCAACGGCAAAATGAACTATCACCTTTCCGGCTCGTTGCGGGAATACGCTCATTTGGCGCCCAGCAATCTGCTGTTGTATGAGGCAGCCCTGTGGGGTTGCGCCAATGGGTGCAAGAGTCTGTACCTCGGCGGCGGTGTTGGTAGCGGTGAGGACAGCCTTTTTAAGTTCAAACGAGCCTTTTACCGTGGTGAGGCTTTGCACCGCTTTTACATAGGAAAAAAAGTATTTAACCAAGAAAAATACGACGAACTGGTTTCTATGCGTGAGTCTTTGCCTGAGGGCGGCTTTTTCCCTCGTTATCGGGCATAATTGAGTTGTTTCCGCCGGAAAGCATACTATTCTGACAGCGTTCTGAGATGAGGAGTATAAAATGGGAACATTACGGAGTAAATGTATCAACGCAACAAGCGATTGGTCAAGACAGGATACAACTGAAATGTTGGATTATGTTTGCGCCATCATTTTGGCACTGGTGCCTATTCTGCAACACTACAGAAGCGTATTGTACAATGCTGCTTTGACTTTGTTGGTGGTACTGGTGCCGTATTTGCTTGTGCGGGCTTACTTTTCTGTAAAAGGAACGGACATTAAAACAATATTGAAAAGAATCAGCCCGGTCTTGATTATGGTAGGCTATTTTGTCTATCGGGTCGTTGATCACGGAACTTCTGTAGAGGAGTTTGGCCAAAGCGGGGTTTTGGCATTGTATCTGCTGACCGCAGCGCTAGGGTGTATCAAGATCGATAAGATGTGTAAGGCCGCAACGATGGTTAGCATTGCGGCTTCCCTTTGTCTGATAGTGCAGTACATCAGTTTCTATCTCTTTGAGCATCACATCCAACTGGTTCCTACGTCGCTTTTGCTGCCGATGGCGGACCAGTGGATTTTAGGAGCGCAAACCGGTTTGGCGGGCATCACCGGACGATTGAGCGATTTTTATCGTCCCTCAGCTTTCTTTTTGGAGCCCTCCCACCTGTATATTTATGCTTTTCCTCATTTGCTTTTATCCTTGTTTGGCGGTAAAGCCACGAAGAAACGGTTAACGGTGTCCATTCTGATCAGCCTCGGGATGATCCTTTGCACCTCCGGAATGGGAATGGCCGTTGTGGTGGGTGCCTGGGTTTTGTTTTTTGCATTATACGATGAGAAGAGCGGCACCTTTGCTTTGCGAAATGTATTCTGCCGGCGCAATCTCCTGTTGATTGGTATTATGCTGGTTGCGGCAGTGTTGGCGTTTTTGTTTATTCCTTCTGTGAATCGTACCGTAACACGGATTTTTGTTACTAAGACGGGCACAACAGCGATCACCGGTCGAATTTCCAAGGCGCTTGAGAGCCTTAAGGATTTGACCGTTACGCAATGGATATTTGGTGTTCAGGACACCACCCACAACATTTCCTACAACGTTCCCGGCTTGATCGGTGCTCTTCTTCGCCACGGCCTTATTGGTATGCTTTTGTCGGTAGAATTGTATATAGTTGGTTTGTTCAAAGGCGAATTACCGTATAAACTGGTTGCGGCGGTGGTTCTGATCACCTCAATCTTTAGCGCTCACACACATTCCACCATTGGTATGCTGTATTATATGTTGATACTGTTGGGCGACCGCAAGATACTGGCGAAAGATTTAGTTTCAGATTAAGGAGAAGCCATCCTATGCAAGAGAATGTAAAAAGGGGCAGCGCCGGTCTGGCGATCAAAGCGGGCTTTTGGTATGTGCTCAGCACGTTTTTGGTAAAGAGTCTGTCCTTTATCACCCACCCGATTTTTGCCGGGTTATTGTCCAAAGAAGATCTGGGCGCCTTCTCCAACTTTGCCAGTTGGGAGACCCTGTTGCTGATCATCACCAGTCTGGAGATGCAGAATACGGTGGCCCGTGCCTATTACGATTTTAAAGAGGATTTCAACAAATACGTATCCTCGGTCACCTTGGCAAGTTGCGGCGTGACACTGGTCTTGTACGGTGTGGCGTTGCTTTGCGGGGATTGGTTCTCCGCTTTCACCTCCATCCCGAAGCAGTATATCCACGTTTTGTTTATTATGCTGTTGTTCCAGGGATGCAAGCAGATCTTTATGGCCCGTGAGCGCACCTTTTATCGGTACAAAGGGGTGGCGGTGATCTCGGCGCTTAACGCCTTGATCCCCACGGTGATTGCGGTGGTGCTGGTGATTCTGGCCCCCGAAACGCAAAAGTTGGGCGCCCGCATTTACGGCTTCTATATTCCCTCCGCTTTGATCGGCTTGGGGTGCGCTTTGGCGCTGATCGCCCGGGGAAAGGGCTTTGGCTGGAAATATTGCAAATACGGCTTGGCCTTGTCTTTCCCCTTGATGCTGCATTATCTGACCGCCCAGTTGCTGAGTTCCTCCAACTCCATCATCACCACGATGCGGTTGGGTGAAGAGGCCAATGCGGTGGTGTCCACCGCCGCCTCAGCCAACCACATTATGACCACGTTGCTGACGGCGGTGTCCGGAGCGGTGACCACCTGGCTGATGGACAACCTGAATCAGGAGAATGTCAAGGCGGTCCGGCGTGGCACACTGGCCTATATGGCGGGCATCTCGGTGTTGGCGGCGGGCGTGATCCTGCTGGCTCCCGAGGTGGTGCACATTCTGGGCAGCGGCAAGTATCCGGAGTCCACGGTGTTGATGCCCGGCTTTGTGGTGGCGGTGCTGATCCAGTCCTCCACCACCATCTTCACCATTATGCTCACGTACCAGAAAAAGGTGGCGAGCACCGCCGTCTGGACGGGCATTGTGGCGGTGTTGTGCGTGGTGGCCAAGTATTTCCTGCTCCCTTGGTACGATGCGCTAAACCCCGGAAACGGCGTGCTGATCCTGCCGTATATCAACATTGCGGCTTTTGCGGTGCTGTTCTTCATCAACTACATACTGGTGTGCCGCAGCGGCCTTGGCAAATACCTGAATTTCAAAGGCTTTGTGGCCATTCTGGCGGTGCTTTGCGGCGTGATGGCCATCAGTTATTATTTGTATGACCACCTGTGGGTGCGTCTGGGCGTTATCGGCGCCTTGGGCGTGGCGGTGCTGATCGTGGCCTACCGCTATCGGGCGCTGATTATGAAATTGGTTCGCAAAAAGTTTAAGAAAAAGCAAACATCTACAACAAAAGAAAAAACGGAGGAATAAGTTATGACTCAGGAAAAAGTACTGGCCATTCTGAACGAGGTAAAGCCCACCCGTGACCTGTCCGGCGTTGAGGACATTATTGAAGGCGGCTATTTGGATTCTTTCGAACTGATGAGCCTGATCTCGATGCTGTCCGAGGGCTTTGACGTGGAGATCGGTGTGGATGAGATCGCCCCCGAAAACTTCAATTCTGTTGCGGCTATCACGGCGATGGTAGAGCGGCTGAAAGGCTGATAAGGTGGCAGTATGAGAGCAAAACGAATGTATCACAGTATCCGGTTGCTGCTGTGCCGCAAACCGGCAAAGCGTGCCGCTTATCTGAAAAAGAACCACATTCTGGGCGCCATCGGCGATAACTGCAAATGGGGTCCTTGGCTGGTGCCGTTATACCCGGAGCTGATCTGCCTGGGCGACAACGTCCACGTACACAAGACGGCAAAGATCGTTACCCACGATATGCTCAACCGCTATCTCAAGATCCGTAATCCCGAAGACGATTTCGGCCACGGCGAGAAGTTGGGTTGCGTGGATCTGCAGGACAATGTGTATATCGCTATGAACGTGACCGTGATGCCGGATGTCCGCATCGGCAAGGATTCCATCGTGACCGCCGGCAGTGTGGTCACCTCCGACATTCCCGAGAATTCGGTGGCCTCCGGCATCCCTGCCAAGGTGACCGGCCGCTTTGATATGTTCCTGGCGTTGCGGAAGATGAGCCGTGGCCAGTGCGTCAAGGTGAAAAACCAGGAGATGGATCCCGAGACCGCCGCTTTGGTGTGGGAGCGCTTTCATAAGCGCCGGGATAAGTGATCACGCTGATAACTGCTGAAAACTAAGGAGTGTCTGTATGCGTTCCATTGTAAAGAGTATTTATGACCATAGCCTGTCCCAGCCGGACAAGACCGCTCTGATCGCTCCCGACCGCACGGTGGATTACGCCGCCCTGTGGAGTATGGTGGCGGGTATGGCGGCGTTGCTGAAGGATAAGGGGCTGCAAAAGGGTGAACGGGTCATTCTGGAGGCCAACCACACGGTGGAGTTTCTGGTGATGTGCTACGGCATCCACTTGGCGGGCGGTGTCCACGTTCCGGTGGAGCACGCCGCTCCGGCGGATCGGGTGTCTGCGATCGCCTCCGAGATTACGCCCAGTATGCTGCTCACCGGCGAGCATCCTTTGGAGCCGTTCGGTGTCACCCTGGACGACCTGGCCGCCTATCAGGGCCCGGTGCCGGAGTTCCCCTCTGAAGATATGTTGCAGGAGATCCTGTTCACCACCGGCACCACCGGCAAATCCAAGGGCGTGATGATCACGCATTACGGCCAGATGAATATGTGCGAGTCCCAGAATGCGGTGCTGAATTACAGCAAGGATAACGTGTGGCTGATTCCCACCCCGATGAATCACGCTGCCGGCCTGCGTAAGACGCATATGTCGATGGTGCGGGGCAGTACGGTGTTGCTGATGACTGGATTTACCAACCTAAGACAGTTTTTTGACAACATCAAAAACCACCACGTCACCTCCATTTATTTGCCTCCGGCCGGCGTCCATTACGTGCTGATGCTGGGCGCCAAGGAACTGGCCAAATACAACGACCAGTTGGATTTCCTGTATTCCAGTTCTTCGGCACTTCCCGGCGGCGATAAAGAAAAACTGATCTCTCTGCTCCCCGATGTGCGGAAATTTGATGCATACGGCGGCTCTGAGGTGGGCGCCGTGTGTTACATCGACTATAATGCGGTGACCGGCGACACCAAATGCGTGGGCAAGGCCAATCCCGGCGTGGACATCTATATCGTGGATGAGCACTACGACCGGATGGAGAATGCCACCAAGGAGAACCCCGGCATCATCGCCATTCGCAGCAATACCGTTACCGCCGGCTATTGGAATGAGCCGGAGTTGACCGCCAACACCATTCAGGACGGCGTGATCTATATGACCGACCTGGGGTATATTGAGAACGGTTATCTGTATTTGGTGGGACGCCGTGACGACGTTATCAACGTGGGCGGCCTGAAGATCGCCCCCACCGAGGTGGAGGATGTGGCTCTGCGCCACCCGATGGTGGACGAGTGTGTCTGCATCCCCTATGAGGATCGGGTATACGGCCGTGTGGTCAAGATGCTGGTGAAACTGAACGAGGGCTATGGGCTGGATGCGGCCGCCCTGTCGGAGTATCTGGCCGAGAAATTGGAGGCCTACAAGGTGCCCAAATACATTGAGGCCATTGACGAGATCCCCCGCACCTTCAACGGCAAGATCGACCGCAAGCGGATCATCGCCGAGCAAAAGTGATAAAAAACACTCCTAAAATATCACTGAAACCGTAAGAGTTCAATAGCGCTTTTGCACAACAAAAACATCACTCCGACAAAGGCGGAACATCACTTAACAGACCAAAAGAAAGAGAAGACTCGTGATAAACGAGCCTTCTCTTTTTCTGTTGCGGTATTGGGTTTCTTTGTTTTATTCTTCGGGTTTCTCAGCGGGATTGTCGACGCTGACCTTTTTCACGCTCAGACCTTCCAACTTACCGACGTACATGGCGATGAGGCCAAACACAACGGCGATGGAACCGGCCAGGATCACCCAGGGATAATAGTCGTTGTAGAGGAACAGGGCGATCGCCTCTCCGGCCTCACCGCCTACGATCATGGCGATGATAAAGGGGATAAGCGGCAGCACACCTCCGAAAAAGGAGGCGGTCATCAGAACGCCGTAGATATTGTTGAGGATCTTAAAAATCTTTTCACGCATACTTGCTCAACCTCCTTAACCAATCAGACCCCAGACGGGGAGCCATTCCAGCAGGATCACAACGCTCAGCAGATAGTGGGGGATGATCCAGAATATACAGTTGAGCAGCGTGGGCTTCAACTCGGACTGGGCGATACCCATACCGGTATATACGCAGGCGCAATAGGGGGGCGTGACGCCGTGCATAGCGCCGCAGATACAGGGCAGCATAGCCGCCGCCAGCATGGGGTTTCCGCCGGCACCGGCCAGCAGGGTGATGATGATACCGCCGAAGATCTTAACCTGGCTGGAACCGGGAAGGACCATACCGAGGATGGCGCAGATAAAGGGGATGATGAAGCACAGGGCCACGTGGCTCATATTCATCTCCTGGATAAAGGTGCCGATGGCCTCTTCGATGTGCAGACTCTCCAGCACGTTGGCCACGAAATAGGCGAACAGCACCAGAGCGGCGGTGGGAACCACCTTCAGCATACCCTTGTTGATGCTCTGATACATATACTTGGGGGTCATCAACTTGCGGGATTTTTTATCCGAAAGCAGGATGCCGCACAGCACGATCAGGGCGGGGATGATCAACAGCAGACTGTTGTTGAGCGCTTTGGCACCGGCCTCGTTCAGCCGGGCGGTGAAGAAATAATCAAACTTGCTGGTCAACAGGAAAGGCACAAACACGATGATGGGGAGAAACACAGCCTTCCAGCCCCGCTTGAGAGACTCGCCCAACTTGGGCACCTCTTCTTTTTTCATGGGCTCCACCTTATAATACCGGCACATCAGATACAGGGTGATAATGCGCTGGGCGATAAACCACAGAGCAATACCCCACAACAACAGCCAGTACTGGGGCAGCGTATAGGTGTTGGGATACAACTTGTCCAACAGGGCAAAGGCCACGCCGATCATACCGGCGGGAGGGATCATATTGCCCATGGTGCTGGAATGAGCCTCCACGTTGGCGGCCAGATGGCGGGGAAAGCCGGAGCGGATCATGGCCGGGATGGTGAACACGCCGGTGGTGGCCACGTTACCGGGGCCGGAGCCGGACAGAGAGCCCATATAGGAACTGCCGATGACGGCCACAAAACCGGCACCGCCACGAAGCCGTCCGAAGATGGACAGGATGATGGCGATGCAATCGTCAATGACCGAGGTCTTGGACAATAGTTCCGCCGACAGGATAAAGGCGAAAATGACGTACAGGGTAGGCTCTTTCAGCGCCTCCCAAATGAAGGTGCCCACGTCGGACCAGGTTCCGGTGATGACGACCAGCACGATAAAGCCGGCCAGCATACACTCGTACAGGGGTCGCTTGAGCAGGGTGAATCCGATGGTGACTACAGCGAACATCGCTATAAGATACCATACTTCGACAGGCATAATGCTTCCTCCTTTGTGCAGATAATATTAATAGGTTATAACTAATATAACCTAAAGCACATAGTAATTATAACCAACAAAAGGAAAAAGTCAAGCATTTTTCGCTTTTTCTTTGGGTAAATGTGCATTTTGTGCAAAAACATCTTTTAACCTGCCGGGATATGTGTTATAATAAAAAGGATAGTAAAAAACTTTGTGATTTTAACATAAAGGAGAGGGTAGTATGTGCGGATTTTGCGGTTTCACCGGTGAGATCGTGGACCGGGAACAGTATCTGCGTCAGATGACCGAAAAGATCACCCACCGGGGCCCCGATTCGGATGGCTATTATATGGATGCCGGTGTGGCGATGGGCTTCCGCCGACTGAGCATTATCGATATTGAGGCGGCCTCCCAGCCTTTGTATAATGAGGACAAGTCGTTGGTGCTGATGTTCAACGGCGAGATCTACAACTATCAGGATCTGCGGGCGGAACTCGTGGGGCTGGGGCATACCTTTGCCACCTCCGGCGACGGCGAGACCCTGCTCCACGGCTATGAGCAGTGGGGCGCCGACCTGCTCCCTCGTTTGCGGGGTATGTTCGGCTTTGCTATTTGGAATGTGGCGGAGCAGACCCTGTTTATCGCCCGGGATTATTTCGGCATCAAGCCGATGCACTATACTCTGCTGGAGGACGGCCGGCTGGTGTACGGCTCGGAGATCAAATCCATCCTCTGCCACCCGGACGTGAAAAAAGAGTTTAACCCTGCCGCTTTGGACAAGTATCTGTCCTTCCAGTATTCGGTGCCCACCGAAACCTTTTTCAAGGGCATCTCCTGTTTGCCCCCGGCCCATTATCTGATCTATAAGGAGGGTCAGGTGTCGGTGCACCGCTATTGGGAGCCTGTCTTTGACCCCGATGAGGAGATGACCCTGGAACAGGCGGTGGACGCCATTGACGAGGTGTTCACCGACTCGGTTGCCGCCCACCGCATCAGCGATGTGGAGGTGGGCTGTTTCCTGTCCAGCGGCGTGGACTCCTCCTATGTGGCCTCCTATTTTGGCGGCCAAAAGGCCTTCACCGTGGGCTTTGACAACGGTCAGCACTACAACGAGAGCAACTACGCCGCCGAGTTGGCCCACGAGGTGGGGATCGAGCATTTCACCCACATCATCGGCGAAGAGGAATATTGGGAGAGTCTGCCCGAGGTTCAGTATTATCTGGATCAGCCGTTGGCGGACCCGGCCTGTGTGGCGCTGTATTTCGTGTCCAAATTGGCGGCAGAACAGGTAAAGGTGGTGCTGTCCGGCGAGGGCGCCGACGAGTTGTTTGGCGGCTACCGCATTTACCACGAGCCCTATTCCTTGCGGGGTTATCAGCGTTTGCCCCGGTGGTTGCGCCGTGGCATCGGCGCCTGCGCCTCTTTGTTGCCGGATATTAAGGGAAAATCCTTCCTCATTCGGGGCAGCAAGAGCCTGGAGGAACGGTTTATCGGCAACGCCAATATGTTCACGCAGAAGGAAAAATCCCGCCTGCTCAAAGATATCCCCGCCACCGACCCCGCCGACCATACCAAAGCGTATTATGACCGGTGTCAGGGTCAGGACGACGTGACCCGGATGCAGTATCTGGATATCAACCGCTGGATGGTGGGGGATATCCTGCTGAAGGCGGACCGGATGAGTATGGCCCATTCCTTGGAGTTGCGGGTGCCTTTCCTGGACAAAAAGGTGTTTGAGGTGGCGGCCCGTATTCCGGTGAAGCACCGGATCGCCGGCGGCACCACCAAATACGCTATGCGCCAGGCGGCAAAACGGCATATCCCTGCCTCTGCCGCCAGCAAACCGAAGTTGGGTTTCCCGGTGCCGATTCGTGTGTGGCTCCGGCAGGACGCTTACTATAATAAGGTGAAAGAAGCGTTCCTGTCTGAGGCGGCACAGCAGTTCTTCAACACCGGCTATCTGGTGAAACTGCTGGATCAGCACAAGGCCGGCAAAAAGGATAACAGCCGTAAGATCTGGACGGTGTATATGTTCCTCGTCTGGTACGGCGTGTATTTCAACGACTGAGTATAGTTTGAAGCATCCCTGCATAGTATTCCGTAAGGAGTGATGCAGGGATGTTTGTAGTATCGATGAAAGCCAATCGGGGATTGCTGATAGCGGTGGCGGCCATAGGCGTGGCGTTGGCGATGTTGCTGACCCAGTGTGGGGAGTCCGCTCCCACGTCGGCGGCGGTGTCCGGGGTTCCGGCGGCCTGCCTGCGGCAGTTGGGGTATGAGGCGGAGTCTCACTGGACCGACCTGCGGGAGGTCACCTTGCCCACCGCATTGGATGAAGAATGGACGGCGTATAATGGGATACAGCAGGCCGCCGGCTATGACCTGACCCCCTATCTGGGACAGCGGGTGAAACGCTATACCTATGGGGTGCAGACCTCAGATGGACCGGCCACCGCCACCTTGTATGTGGCAGGGGGGCTGGTGATTGCCGGGGATATTTCCGTGAATGGAGAAACACACGGACTGATCCCCCAACAACAAGGAGAAACGGATGGAACGACTGGATAAATTGTTGTGTTCACAGGGAACCCTGACCCGTAGCGAGGCGGGTCGGGTGATTCGTCAGGGCCGGGTGACGGTGGACGGTATCGTCTGCCGTCAGACCGCCCAAAAGGTGGATCCGGCCAAACAGACGGTGGCGGTGGACGGAAAAGCGCTGGGATACGCCAAATTCGTCTATTGGATGCTGAATAAACCGGCGGGGATACTCTGCGTGTCCCGGGATAAAAAGGTGCCCACGGTGGTGGATCTGCTCCCTCCGGAGGAACAGCGCAAGGGCCTGTTTCCTGCCGGACGGTTGGACAAGGACACCCACGGCCTGGTGCTGATCACCGACGACGGCGATTTTGCTCACCGGATGCTGTCCCCCCGCCATCATATTCCCAAGACCTATCACGCCGTATTGGACAAGCCTCTGACCGCCGCAATGGCACAGGCGTTTCGGGCGGGCCCCACCCTGGCGGACGGCACCGTCTGTCAGCCGGCTCATCTGACGGTGCTCCGGGAGGGGGATAACCCTCTGGCGGAGGTGGTCATTTATGAGGGCAAATACCATCAGATCAAGCGGATGTTTGCGGCGGTGGGTTGCCACGTGGAATGGCTCAAGCGGGTGAAGATGGGAGGCCTTTCCTTGGACGAAACCTTGGCAGAGGGAGAATGCCGTCCCCTGACCCCGGAAGAAAAAGACAGCATTTTAACTGAAAAATAAAATATTTTTTAGGCATTGTTACGAGGGTGTATAAATTCTCCCCATAAATTGGGATAAAAGTTTGTGCATTTTAGGTATGGTTTAATTGGCAAGACCGTGGTATAGTAAGTGTGTAGGATTTTGTCTGCCTGTCGGCGTATGGGCGGCAGGCTGATACCAAATATATTCTGTGGAGGTTGTTACTTATGGCAAGTCTTTCTTTGAAAAACATTTACAAGAAGTATCCCGGCGGCGTGGTTGCCGTTTCGGACTTCAACCTGGAGATCAAGGACAAAGAGTTCATCATTATGGTCGGCCCCTCCGGCTGTGGTAAGTCCACCACCCTGCGTATGATCGCCGGTCTGGAAGAGA